>JALSKD010000118.1 GCA_026989015.1 Gammaproteobacteria bacterium | reverse complement strand
GCCCTCGTGGCCCTGCCGTTGCAGGCAAGAACCGACCGCAGCCTCGCCGAAACCACCTTCGAGAAGACCCTCTCCAACGGCATGAAGGTGATCGTGCACGAGGATCACCGTGCGCCGGTGGTGGTCTCCCAGGTGTGGTACCGCATCGGCTCGACCTACGAGCATGATGGTATCACCGGCGTGTCCCATACCCTGGAACACATGATGTTCAAGGGGACGAAGTCCCTGAAGCCGGGCGAGTTTTCCGAAATCATTGCCGCCAACGGCGGAAAGGAAAATGCCTTTACCTCCCGGGATTACACCGCCTATTTCCAGCGCATCGCCAGTGACCGGCTGGAGATTTGCCTCAAGCTCGAGGCTGACCGCATGCGCAATGTGGTGTTCCTGCCCGAGGAATTCGCCAAGGAGGTGGAGGTGGTCAAGGAGGAGCGCCGCTGGCGCGTCGACAACAAGCCCCGCGCGAAGCTGTGGGAGCAGTTCGCTGCCACGGCCTTTTTGACCAGTCCCAAGCGCATCCCGACCATCGGCTGGCGCTCGGACCTCGATGAATTGACGGTGCAGGACGCCGAAGACTGGTACCGCATGTGGTACGCGCCCAACAATGCCACCCTGGTGGTGGTTGGCGATGTCGCGGCCGACGAGGTGTTCGCTCTGGCTGAACGCTATTTCGGAGGACTGGAGCCATCCGAGATCCAGCCGCCGAAAAGCCGGCGCGAACTTGCCCAGGAAGGAGAACGCCGCATCGAACTCTACGGTCAGACCGCCGACCCCTATCTGTTGCTCGGCTACAAGGTGCCGGCGCTGAAGCCGGATCTGTCCAACCGCAAGGATGCCTTCGCGCTGGATGTGCTCAGTGCCCTGCTCGATGGCGGCAACAGTGCACGCATCTCGCGCAATATTCTGCGTGGCAAGGAGCTGGCGGTGTCCGCGGGCGCTTCCTACGATGCCTTCAGTCGCCTGGACGGGCTGTTCGTACTGGCCGGAACGCCCAGCAAGGGCGTGACCCCGCAGCAGTTGAAGCGGGCGCTGATCGCCGAGGTTGAGGCTTTGGCGAACGAACCGGTGCCCTCGAAAGAGCTGGAGCGGGTCAAGGCCCAGGTCATCGCCAGCAAGGTGTTCGACCAGGATTCCTCCTTCAACATGGGCATGCAAATCGGCATGCTCGACAGCATGGGCTATGACTGGCGCCTGCTCGATGACTATGTGGAGGAAATCCGCGCCATCACTCCCGCCGATGTGCAGCGGGTGGCAAGGCAGTACTTCAGACCGCACACCCTGACCACGGCCATACTCTGGCCGGAAGATCGAAAGGAGAAGAAGCAATGACCCCGCGCTCGCTGATCAAGCCCCTGTTGTGGGTGCTGTTGCTGGCGCCGCTGGCGGCGCAGGCGATGAAGATCGATACCTGGACCACCGACAACGGCGTCAAGGTGCTGTTCGTCGAAGCCCACGGACTGCCCATCGTCGATGTGCGGCTGGCCTTCCGCGCCGGCAGCGCCCGCGACGGACAGAAGCACGGCATCTCCAGCCTGGTCAATGGGCTGCTGGTCGAGGGCAGCGGCAAGCTGAGCGCCGAGGACATTGCCCTCGGCTTTGAATCCACCGGCTCGGTGCTGGGCAAGGGCGCGCTGCGCGACATGGCCTGGCTCAGTCTGCGCAGCCTCTCCGACCCGCAGTTGCGTGACCGCACAGCGGATCTGTTCGCCCGGGTGGCGGCCTTGCCCTCCTTCCCTCAGGAAGCCATAGAACGTGACCGCAAGGCGATGCTGGCGGCGCTGGCCCAGCGCCGCAACGACATCGGTTCGGTGACCGAAGACGCCTTTTTCGCGGCCCTCTACCCCGAGCATCCCTATGCCATCGGACCCCAGGGCCGCGAGGCGGACCTCAAGGCCATCACCCGCGAGGATCTGCAGGTTTTTCATCGCCGCTACTATGTCGCCAACAACGCCATCCTGGCGCTGGTCGGCGACCTGACCCCGGCCCAGGCCCGCGACTATGCCAATGCGCTGACCCGCTACCTGCAGCCGGGGCTGGCCGCCGAAGCCCTGCCGCCGGCCGCGTTGCCCGACCGCAGACGCAGCCTGCATGTTCCGTTCAAAACCACGCAAACCCATGTGACCCAGGGTCTGCCGGTGCTGACCCGCAAGGATCCGGACTATTTTCCGCTCTATGTGGGCAACCATGTGCTTGGCGGCAGCGGTTTCAGTTCGCGGCTGATGCAGGTCCTCCGTGAGGACCGTGGGCTGGTCTACAGCGTCTACAGCTACTTCATGCCCATGGAGAGCAATGGTCCGTTCCAGATGGCGTTGCAGACCCGCAACGACCAGG
>JALSKD010000117.1 GCA_026989015.1 Gammaproteobacteria bacterium | reverse complement strand
GACGTGCGCGACGAGAAGACCAAGCTCACCGACCTCATCGTCGGCTATGTGGATCCCAACGAAGACCCCAACGCCATCCCCGTGCCCGCCGCCCAGCAGAGCAGCGATGACGACGACGAAGTCGAACCCGACACCGGGCTCGATCCCGAGGAGGCCGAAAAGCGCTTCAGCGCCATCGAAAAGGCCTTTGCCAAGGTCATGAAGGCCCTGGAAAAAGGCAACGCCAAGACCGCAGAGAAACAGATCGACGCCACCGTCAAGCTGTTGATGGAAATCAAGCTGCTGCCCTCCTTCGTCGAAGAACTGGGCGCCAACCTGAAGGATGTCATCAACCGCATCCGCTCCAACGAGCACGCCATCCTCGGCCTCTGCGTCAACGAGGCGAAGATGCCGCGCAAGGAATTCATCGCCCGCTTCAAGAGCAACGAGACCAACCTCGACTGGATCGACGAAATGATCGCCGCCGGCGAACCTTGGTCCGAGCGCCTCGAAGCCGTGCGCGAGGAAGTCCAGCGCCACCAACGGCGCCTTGCCACAATCGAGAAACAATCCCTGATGAGCATCGCCGAGATCAAGGAGATCAACCGCAAGATGTCCATCGGCGAAGCCAAGGCCCGCCGCGCCAAGAAGGAAATGATCGAGGCCAATCTGCGCCTGGTCATCTCCATCGCCAAGAAGTACACCAACCGCGGCCTGCAGTTCCTCGACCTGATCCAGGAAGGCAACATCGGCCTGATGAAGGCCGTGGACAAGTTCGAATACCGCCGCGGCTACAAATTCTCGACCTACGCCACCTGGTGGATCCGCCAGGCCATCACCCGCTCCATCGCGGACCAGGCCCGCACCATCCGCATCCCGGTGCACATGATCGAGACCATCAACAAGCTCAACCGCATCTCCCGCCAGATGCTGCAGGAGCTGGGCCGTGAGCCAACGCCGGAAGAACTGGCCGAACGCATGGACATGCCCGAAGACAAGGTGCGCAAGGTGCTGAAGATCTCCAAGGAACCCATCTCCATGGAAACCCCCATCGGCGACGACGAAGATTCGCACCTGGGCGATTTCATCGAAGACACCAATGTCATGCTGCCGGCGGAAACCGCCGCCCGCGCCGGTCTCTCCGAATCCACCCGCGAGATCCTCGCCAGCCTGACCCCGCGCGAAGCCAAGGTACTGCGCATGCGCTTCGGCATCGACATGAACACCGACCACACCCTCGAGGAAGTCGGCAAGCAGTTCGATGTTACCCGCGAGCGCATCCGCCAGATCGAAGCCAAGGCCCTGCGCAAGCTGCGCCATCCCAGCCGCTCCGAACAGCTGCGCAGCTTCATCGACGCCGACTGAACGGATACAATGCCGGCCAGGACGGCCGGGCTGGTCCGGATCACCAGGGAAGGTTCAGTTTTTGTCTTCAGGGCCTATAGCTCAGTGGGTTAGAGCAGGGTGAGCCGGGACCGACCTGCCAGTGGCAGGTCGCAGCCCAGGGCGAACGCCCGGCCAGGACGGCCGGGCTGGTCCGGATCACCAGGGAAGGTTCAGTTTTTGTCTTCAGGGCCTATAGCTCAGTTGGTTAGAGCAGGGGACTCATAATCCCTTGGTCCCAGGTTCGAGTCCTGGTGGGCCCACCACTATTCACAGCTGTCTGGTAGTACCAGGAAGCCTATCCGCGGTCAGCAAATAGCTTCTCCATTGGAGAAAACCTTCATTTTCCGTGCTTCTTTCTCCAAGATTTACATCCACTATTATTATACCCGGAGCCACCCGGCAGACATTCGCAGGCTTCTCCATCCTTATCCCCATCCAACCGTTGCCATCCTTTCTTGTGGGCTTTGTAATACTTTTGAGCTTCTTGCTGTGTCTTGAACGTTTTACATGTCCTGGTCGCCGCAGAAGCGGAGTTCAAAACCAGCACATGTGCAATAACAGCGGCTCCTATGAGTGTTTTCATATGCGGTATTCCTTGGTCATTAAACCCTCCGCAAAGTATCACACAATCCCTCACCGCTTCAAAAACCCCCTCGCCTGCAGGAATGCGAGCATGTGCTCGCGTTTCTTGCCCTGCACGGCTTTTGCGGTCTGCCCGGACCAGTCGCTCTGTTTCGGGGCGCTGCTGCGCTTGGCGTAGTAGTCGCGCATCCGTCGGTCGTAGGCATCGACGGTTTCGGGGATGCGCCGGGCGTCGTAGCGGTCCTGATGAAGTATGGCGTCCACGGGCAGGCGAGGCTTGGTGTCGTTGCGCGCGGCGGGCCAGCCGAGACAGAGGCCAAAGGCGGGATAGACAAGTTCCGGCAGATCAAGGCAGTCGGCGACGCTGTGCGGGTCGTTGCGGATGCCG
>JALSKD010000116.1 GCA_026989015.1 Gammaproteobacteria bacterium | reverse complement strand
GGCGACAACGTCAAGATGACCGTCGACCTGATCGCCCCGATCGCGATGGAAGAAGGCCTGCGCTTTGCGATCCGCGAAGGCGGCCGTACCGTCGGCGCCGGCGTGGTCTCCAAAATCATCGAGTAAAACAACTCGTTGCATTGGGGCGGGAGATGGGCTACCATCCCCGCCCTTTGTTCGTGGCCGGATGTTTTTCGGCCATTACAGGACAGTAGCTCAATTGGCAGAGCAGCGGTCTCCAAAACCGCAGGTTGGGGGTTCGATTCCCTCCTGTCCTGCCATCTCATTTCAAGGTTGCAGGGGTTTTCATTCGTGGTCACCAAGGCCGAACAACAGGCGTCTCCTCTGGATACCGTCAAGCTGGCGCTATCCTTGCTGATTCTGATCGCCGGCATCGCCGGGTATCACTATTTCGAGGAAGAATCCCAGTTGCTGCGTGTGCTGGGCATATTGGCCGTGGTCGGTGTGGCGGTGGCCATTGCCGCGACCACGGATATAGGCCGCCGCACGCTGGCCTTCTTCCGGGAGGCCCGCGTCGAAGTGCGCAAGGTCGTTTGGCCGACCCGCCAGGAAACCGTTCAGACCACCATCGCCGTGCTGGTGATGGTGTTCATCGTTGCGATCATGCTGTGGCTGGTGGACATGTTCCTCGGCTGGGGCGTGCGCTCGCTGCTGGGATAAGGAGTCGATTATGGCCAAACGCTGGTATGTGGTTCACGCCTATTCGGGTTTCGAATCCTATGTGAAGAAGGCGCTGGAAAGCCGGATCGCCATGTCGCCGCACAAGGACAAGTTCGGCGAGATCCTGGTGCCGACCGAGGAAGTGGTCGAGATGCGCGAGGGCCAGAAGCGGAAGAGTGAGCGCAAGTTCTTCCCCGGCTATGTGCTGGTCGAGATGGAGATGACTGATGACACCTGGCATCTGGTCAAGGAAGTGCCGAAGGTGCTTGGCTTCATCGGTGGCACCAGTGACAAGCCCGCACCGATCACCGAGGCCGAGGCCAACCAGATCCTCAACCGGGTGCAGGAAGGCGTCGAGAGTCCGCGTCCCAAGGTGCTCTACGAGGTGGGCGAGGTGGTGCGCGTCAACGACGGTCCCTTCAACGACTTCAACGGAGTGGTCGAAGAGGTCAACTACGACAAGAACAAGCTGCTCGTCTCGGTGCAGATCTTCGGTCGCTCCACCCCGGTGGAGCTGGACTTCTCGCAGGTCGAGAAGGGTTAGAGACTTCGCGGTATGCCCGTCAGGGCGGGCCGCAAGAAACGCTTCGTCGTGCTCCGTCGCGTCGGAGGCTGTGTTCATTCAAGAGCGGGGAGGGCGAACCCGGAAGCCGCAAAGGCGGCATTCGTACAGTAGCCCGTTTGTACCCGAGGAGATTTTGCCGTGGCAAAGAAAATCGAAAACTACATCAAGCTGCAGGTGCCTGCAGGCGAGGCCAATCCGAGCCCGCCGGTCGGCCCGGCCCTGGGTCAGCATGGCCTCAACATCATGGAGTTCTGCAAGGCGTTCAACGCCAAGACACAGGAAGTCGAGAAGGGCATGCCTCTGCCGGTGGTGATTGCGGTCTACACCGACAAGAGCTTTACCTTCGAGATCAAGACGCCGCCCGCGTCCGTGCTGCTGAAGAAGGCGGCCGGTATCAGCAAGGGCAGCGGCACCCCGAACACCGACAAGGTGGGTAAGGTGGCCCGCGCGCAACTCGAAGAGATTGCGACCACCAAGATGAAAGACCTCAATGCCCATGACATGGACGCGGCCGTGCGCATCATCGCCGGCAGCGCGCGCAGCATGGGCCTGGAAGTGGAGGATTGATGCCATGGCCAAGCTCAGCAAGCGCATGAAGATGATCGAGGAGAAGGTCGACAAGACCCGCCAATACGCGATCGACGAGGCCCTTGAGTTGCTCAAGGAGCTGTCCACCGCCAAGTTCGATGAATCCGTCGATGTGGCCGTCAATCTGGGTGTTGATCCGCGCAAGTCGGACCAGAATGTTCGCGGCTCCAGCGTACTGCCCCACGGTACCGGCAAGGATGTGCGCGTCGCCGTGTTCACCCAGGGCGAGAACGCCGAAAAGGCAAAGGAAGCCGGTGCCGATGCCGTTGGCATGCAGGACCTGGCCGAAGCCATGAAGGGCGGTGACCTCAATTACGATGTGGTCATCGCCAGCCCCGACGCCATGGGCGTGGTCGGCCAGCTGGGTCAGTTGCTCGGTCCGCGCGGTCTGATGCCCAACCCGAAGGTCGGTACGGTATCCCCCGATGTGGCGACCGCGGTGAAGAATGCCAAGGCCGGTCAGGTGCGGTACCGCACCGACAAGGGCGGAATCATCCATGCCTCCATCGGCAAGGCCAGCTTCGATGTCAACGCGCTGCGCGAAAACCTCGAGCATTTGCTGGTGGACCTGAAAAAGGCCAAGCCGTCCACGGCCAAGGGGCAGTATCTGAAAAAGGTGTCGGTATCCACCACCATGGGAGCCGGCGTTTCGGTCGATCAGTCCAGCCTCGATATCGGCAACTGACCGGCCAACGGATCTTTGGGAAGGGCGTCACCGGTGACTGGGTGACGGCCACTCGTCAAAGACCGCAGGTGCGTGCCTCCGGGCGCGCTTAATTTCCTGCGCAGACGATCTTCTGAGACAGGAAATATCCTGGTCAATGAGATCGTTTCAGGGAATCGGAGCGCCGGGCGACCGGTGAACCGGACAGGGACAGGGTCGCAGCCCGTACGCGGGCCGCGATATGGTTCATTAATCAGGAGTAATGATATGCCTTTAACCCTACAGCAAAAGCAGGCGGTGGTGGCGGAAGTCGCGGAAGCCGCGAAGGATGCCCACTCTGTGATTGCTGCTGAGTATGCAGGCTTGTCGGTTGCAGACATGACCGCTCTGCGCAACGCCGCTCGTGAATCGAATGTATATGTCAAGGTGATCAAGAACACGCTGGCCAGGCGTGCCTTCGACGGTACCGATTTCGATTGCATGCGCGATGCGCTGTCCGGTCAGCTGGTCTTCGCATTCTCGATGGAGGATCCCGGTGGCGCCGCGCGCGTGATCAAGGATTTTGCCGCCAAGAATGATCGGCTGGTCGTCAAGGCGATTGCCTTCGGCGGCGAGCTGCTTGATCCCTCGGAACTCAAGCGACTGGCATCCCTGCCTACCTACGAGCAGGCAATCAGCATGCTGATGTCGGTGATGAAAGCACCGGTCGAAAAGCTCACCCGCACCCTCAACGAGGTTCCGGGCAAGCTGGTCCGCACCGTGGCCGCCGTCCGCGACGCCAAGCAGTAAACCCTTTTATCTATTCATTTTCTGTTTCAGGAGAAAGACACAATGGCAGTTTCAAAAGAAGACATTCTGGAAGCGATCGCGAACATGTCCGTCATGGATGTGGTTGACCTGATCGCCGCCATGGAAGAGAAGTTCGGCGTATCCGCCGCTGCGGCCGTCGCTGTAGCCGCTCCGGCCGCTGGCGATGCCGGTGGCGAAGCCGCCGCCGAGAAGGACGAGTTCGATGTCGTCATGACCAGCTTCGGTGGCAACAAGGTTGCCGTCATCAAGGCGGTCCGCGGCATCACCGGCCTGGGCCTCAAGGAAGCGAAGGAAATGGTCGAGGGCGCGCCCACGACCGTCAAGGAAGGCGTTTCCAAGGCCGAGGCCGAGGACATCCAGAAGCAGCTGCAAGAGGCTGGCGCCGAAGTCGAGCTCAAGTAATCCTTGGATTCGCAACATGGAGCGGGCGTTCGCGCCCGCCCCTGAACGGGTATGGGCTGATGACTGTCTGGTCATCGGCCCGCATCCGTTTGTATCGCCTGCATCAACCGGGCGAGCCATGCCGCAAGGCATGCATTAAGAAAGCGTTGAGTTAATCAGGGGTGCTGCTCCTGCCGGATCCGCAGTGGTTTCGCCGCCACCGCATCCGTCGGCTGCCCCGTCGAGAATCAATGAGGAAATTAAATGGCCTACTCATCCACCGAGAAAAAACGCATTCGCAGGGACTTCGGCAAGCGCGCCGCGGTCATCGACGAACCCTATCTGCTTGCGATCCAGGTTGATTCCTACAAGCGTTTTCTTAATGTCGAGGGCAACAACCAGGAAGGCACCGGTCTGCAGAGCGCCTTCCAGTCGATCTTTCCCATCGTCAGTTTTTCCGGTGCCGTGGAGCTGGAGTATGTCAGCTACCGCATCGGCAAACCGGTATTCGATGTCAAGGAATGTCAGATCCGTGGCCTGACCTATGCCGCGCCGCTTCGAGTGCTGGTGCGCCTGGTCATCTATGACAAGGACGCATCGGCCAAGAACCGCTCGGTCAAGGACATCAAGGAGCAGGAAGTCTACATGGGCGAGATGCCGCTGATGACCGAGAACGGCACTTTTGTCATCAATGGCACCGAACGGGTCATCGTCTCCCAGTTGCACCGCAGCCCGGGCGTCTTCTTCGATCATGACAAGGGCAAGTCCCACAGCTCCGGCAAGCTGCTGTTCTCGGCTCGGGTGATTCCCTATCGTGGTTCCTGGCTGGACTTCGAGTTCGATCCGAAGGACTCGCTGTTCGTGCGCATCGACCGTCGCCGCAAGCTGCCGGCGACCATCCTGCTGCGTGCGCTGGGCTATGACACCGAGCAGATGCTCGATATCTTCTTCGAGCACGACAGCTTCAAGATCAAAAAGAACAGCATCGATCTGGTGCTGGTACCGGAGCGGCTGAAGGGCGAGACCGCCACCTTCGATATCGAGGCCAAGGGCGAGGTCATCGTGCCCCAGGGCCGTCGCATCACCGCGCTGCATGTGAAAAAACTGAAGGCCTCAGGCATCAAGCAGCTGCCGGTGCCCGAGGAATTCCTCATCGGCAAGATCCTGGCCAAGTCCGTCATCGACAAGGAAACCGGCGAAGTGCTGGCCAATGCCAACGAAGAGATCACCGCCGAGATGATCGAGCTGTTCCGCGACAAGGGCATCAAGGAGATCAAGACCCTCTACACCAACGAGGTGGATCGAGGTCCCTACATCTCCAATTCCCTGGCGCTGGACCCGACCACAACGCCACTGGAGGCCATGGTCGAAATCTACCGCATGATGCGCCCCGGCGAGCCGCCGACCAAGGAATCGGCCGAAAACCTGTTCCAGAACCTGTTCTTCAACCCCGAGCGCTACGACCTGTCCGAGGTCGGCCGCATGAAGTTCAACCGCCGGCTGGGTCGCGAAGAAGTGACCGGGCCGGGTACCCTCACCACCGAGGATATCCTCGATGTGATGAAGGAGCTGATCAATATCCGCAACGGCAACGGTCAGGTCGATGACATCGATCACCTGGGCAACCGCCGCATCCGCAGCGTCGGCGAGATGGCCGAAAACGCCTTCCGTACCGGCCTGGTACGGGTGGAGCGCGCGGTGCGCGACCGCCTGAGTCTGGTCGAGTCGGAAGGCCTGATGCCGCAGGACATCATCAATGCCAAGCCGGTGGCGGCGGCGGTCAAGGAGTTCTTCGGTTCCAGCCAGCTGTCCCAGTTCATGGACCAGAACAATCCGTTGTCCGAGGTCACCCACAAGCGCCGCGTATCCGCGCTCGGCCCGGGCGGACTGACCCGCGAGCGTGCCGGATTCGAGGTGCGCGACGTGCATCCGACCCATTACGGCCGTGTGTGCCCGATCGAGACCCCGGAAGGCCCGAACATCGGCCTCATCAATTCGTTGTCGGTCTATGCCCGCACCAACCATTACGGTTTCCTGGAGACGCCGTACCGCAAGGTCAAGAAAGGCAAGGTGACTGACGAGGTCGAGTACCTGTCCGCCATCGAGGAGGCGCAGTACTCCATCGCCCAGGCCAATGTGAACATCGACAAGAACGGCAAGATCCTCGGCGATCTGATTCCCTGCCGCCATCAGAACGAGTTCACCCTGTCGCCGCCGGACAAGATCGACTACATGGATGTCTCGCCGAAGCAGATCGTATCGGTGGCGGCTTCGCTGATTCCGTTCCTCGAGCACGACGACGCCAACCGTGCGCTGATGGGTTCCAACATGCAGCGCCAGGCCGTGCCCTGCCTGCGAGCCGACAAACCGCTGGTCGGCACCGGCATGGAACGCGCGGTGGCGGTCGATTCCGGCACCGTGGTCAAGGCGCGTCGTGGCGGCGTGGTCGATTCGGTCGATGCCAGCCGCGTGGTCATCCGCGTCAACGAGGACGAGACCGAGGCGGGCGAGCCGGGTGTGGACATCTACAACTTCACCAAGTACACCCGTTCCAACCAGAACACCTGCATCAACCAGAAGCCCATCGTCAAGCAGGGTGATGTGGTCGCGGCCGGCGATGTGCTCGCCGATGGCGCTTCCACCGACCTTGGCGAACTGGCCCTGGGACAGAACATGCAGGTCGCGTTCATGCCCTGGAACGGCTACAACTTCGAGGACTCGATCCTGCTCTCCGAGCGCGTGGTGAAGGAAGACCGGTTCACTACCATCCACATCGAGGAGCTCTCCTGCCTGGCGCGGGACACCAAGCTGGGTGCCGAGGAAATCACCGCCGATATTCCCAATGTCAGCGAGGGCCTGCTCTCCAAGCTGGACGAATCCGGTGTGGTCTATGTCGGTGCCGAGGTGAAGCCTGGCGACATCCTGGTCGGCAAGGTTACCCCCAAGGGCGAAACCCAACTGACGCCGGAAGAAAAGCTGTTGCGCGCCATCTTCGGCGAGAAGGCCTCGGACGTGAAGGATACCTCGCTGCGCGTGCCCTCGGGCATGATCGGTACGGTCATCGATGTGCGCGTGTTCACCCGCGACGGCGTCGAGAAGGACGCCCGCGCCAAGGAAATCGAGCAGGAGGCGCTGAAGTCGCTGCGCAAGGATCTCGACGACCAGTTCCGCATCATCGAGGAAAGCATCTACGCGCGCCTGCGCGGTCTGCTGCTGGGTCAGAAGGCCGACGGCGGCCCCGCCAAGCTGAAAAAGGGCAGCAAGGTCACTGCCGACTACCTCGACGATCTGCCCCGTGAGGACTGGCTCAAGGTGCGCATCTCCGACGACGCGGTCAGCAAGCAGGTCGAGGACCTGGTGGCCCAGCTCGAATCCCAGCGCAAGCTGTTCGACGAGATGTACGAGGAGAAGAAGAAAAAGGTCGTCGCCGGCGACGACCTGGCGCCTGGCGTACTGAAGATGGTCAAGGTCTTCCTCGCGGTCAAGCGACGCATGCAGCCCGGCGACAAGATGGCCGGTCGTCACGGCAACAAGGGCGTGGTATCGATGATCGTCCCCGAAGAGGACATGCCCTTCCGCGAGGACGGCACACCCGTGGACATCGTGCTCAACCCGCTCGGCGTGCCGTCGCGGATGAATGTCGGTCAGATCCTCGAAACCCACCTCGGCTGGGCCGCGAAAGGGCTGGGTCTGAAGATCGGCAAGATGCTCGACCAGCACAGCAAGGCGGAAAAACTGCGCAAGTTCCTCGACGAGGTGTACAACTCCCATGCCAAGAAGGTCGACCTGAAACAGCTCAGCGACGACGAGATCATGGAAATGTGCAACAACCTGCGCGGCGGTGTGCCGATGGCCACACCGGTATTCGACGGTGCCGAGGAAGAGGAGATCAAGCACATGCTCAAGCTCGCCGACCTGCCGGAAACCGGGCAGACCATCCTCTACGATGGACGCACCGGCGATCCCTTCGACCGTCCGGTCACCGTGGGTTACATGTACATGCTCAAGCTCAACCACCTGGTCGACGACAAGATGCACGCCCGCTCCACCGGCCCCTACAGCCTGGTCACCCAGCAGCCGCTGGGCGGCAAGGCCCAGTTCGGTGGCCAGCGCTTCGGCGAGATGGAGGTCTGGGCGCTGGAATCCTACGGCGCGGCCTACACCCTGCAGGAGATGCTCACCGTCAAGTCCGACGATGTGAACGGCCGCAACAAGATGTACAAGAACATCGTCGACGGCGACTTCACGATGGAGGCCGGCATGCCGGAATCGTTCAATGTGCTGCTCAAGGAAATCCGTTCCCTGGGCCTCAACATCGAACTCGAGCAGGAATAATCACGCGCGTCTGACAAGGCAGCAGGAGAAACAATGAAAGACTTACTCAATCTGATCAAGCAAACCGGCTCGGAAGACGATTTCGACTTCATCCGCATCAGCCTGGCGTCGCCGGACATGGTGCGCTCCTGGTCCTACGGCGAGGTGAAGAAGCCGGAGACCATCAACTACCGGACCTTCAAGCCGGAGCGTGACGGCCTGTTCTGCGCAAAGGTGTTCGGACCGGTCAAGGACTACGAATGCCTGTGCGGCAAGTACAAGCGCCTCAAGCACCGCGGCGTGGTCTGCGAGAAATGCGGTGTCGAGGTGACCCAGACCAAGGTGCGCCGCGAGCGCATGGGCCACATCGAGCTGGCCTGCCCGATCGCCCACATCTGGTTCCTCAAGTCGTTGCCGTCGCGCATCGGCCTGCTGCTGGACATGACCCTGCGCGACATCGAGCGCGTGCTCTACTTCGAAGGCTTCGTGGTCATCGACCCGGGCATGACGACTCTCGAGAAGGGTCAGCTGCTGACCGATGAGGCCTACCTGGAAGCCATCGAGGAATTCGGTGACGACTTCAACGCCAAGATGGGCGCCGAGGCGATCTACGAACTGCTCAAGGATGTGGATCTCAACAGCGAGGCCCAGACCCTGCGCGAGGAGATCGAGGCCACCAAGTCCGAGACCAAGTTCAAGCGCCTGTCCAAGCGGCTCAAGCTGGTCGAGGCCTTCATCGACTCCGGCAACAAGCCGGAATGGATGGTGATGACCGTGCTGCCGGTATTGCCGCCGGACCTGCGTCCGCTGGTGCCGCTGGATGGCGGCCGCTTCGCGACCTCCGACCTCAACGATCTGTACCGCCGCGTCATCAACCGCAACAACCGCCTCAAGCGCCTGCTCGAGCTGTCGGCGCCGGATATCATCGTGCGCAACGAGAAGCGCATGCTGCAGGAGTCGGTGGACGCGCTGCTCGACAACGGCCGCCGCGGTCGCGCCATCACCGGCACCAACAAGCGTCCGCTGAAATCCCTCTCCGACATGATCAAGGGCAAGCAGGGCCGCTTCCGCCAGAATCTGCTCGGCAAGCGCGTCGACTATTCCGGCCGTTCGGTCATCGTGGTCGGCCCGACCCTGCGCCTGCACCAGTGCGGCCTGCCCAAGAAGATGGCGCTGGAACTGTTCAAGCCGTTCATCTTCAGCAAGCTGCAGCTGCGCGGCCTGGCCACCACCATCAAGGCGGCGAAGAAACTGGTCGAGCGGGAAGTGCCGGAAGTCTGGGACATCCTCGAAGAGGTCATCCGCGAACACCCGATCATGCTCAACCGTGCGCCGACGCTGCACCGCCTTGGCATTCAGGCCTTCGAACCGATGCTGATCGAGGGCAAGGCGATCCAGCTGCACCCGCTGGTCTGTACCGCCTTCAATGCCGACTTCGACGGTGACCAGATGGCGGTGCATGTGCCGCTGTCCATCGAGGCGCAGCTGGAAGCCCGTGTGCTGATGATGTCCACCAACAACATACTGTCACCGGCCAACGGCAAGCCGATCATCGTGCCAACCCAGGACATCATCCTCGGCCTCTACTACATGACCCGGGAGCGCATCAACGCCAAGGGCGAGGGCATGGTGTTCGCCGACTCCCGTGAAGTGCTGCGCGCCTACAACAACGGCGCGGTGGCGCTGCAGGCGAAGATCCGTTTCCGCGTAGCCGAATACCACAATCAGGAAGACGGCGAACAAACCCGCAGCAACCGCCTGGTGGAGACCACGGTCGGCCGTGCCATCCTCAGTGATCTGCTGCCGCGAGGCCTGTCCTTCGACCTGATCAACCGGGTGCTGGACAAGAAGGCCGTCTCCAACCTGATCGACGCCTGCTACCGCGACATCGGTCTGAAGGATACGGTCATACTCGCCGACCAGCTGATGTACACCGGTTACTACTACGCGACCCGTGCCGGCGTGTCCATCGGCGTCAACGACATGGTCATTCCCGAAGAGAAGGAAAAGATCATTGCCGACGCCGAAAAGCAGATCAAGGAGATCGAAAAACAGTGGGCCACCGGCCTGGTGACCTCTGGCGAGCGCTACAACAAGGTGGTCGACATCTGGTCCCACGCCAATGACCAGGTCGCCCGTGCGATGATGGAAAAGCTCGGCAAGGAGAAGGTCGTCGACAAGGACGGCAATGAGGTGGAGCAGGATTCCTTCAACTCCATCTTCATCATGGCCGACTCCGGAGCGCGGGGCTCTGCCGCACAGATCCGCCAGCTGGCCGGCATGCGCGGCCTGATGGCCAAGCCGGACGGCTCGATCATCGAGAATGCGATCACCGCGAACTTCCGCGAAGGCCTCGATGTACTGCAGTACTTCATTTCCACCCACGGCGCGCGGAAAGGCTTGGCCGACACCGCGCTGAAGACCGCCAACTCCGGTTACCTGACCCGCCGACTGGTGGATGTGGCGCAGGACCTGGTGGTCACCGAGGACGATTGCGGCACCGAAGAAGGGCTGATGATCCGCCCGGTCATCGAGGGCGGTGATGTGGTGGTCGAGCTGGGCGAGCGTATTCTCGGCCGGGTTACCCAGGACGAGATCCTCGAGGAAGACGGCAGCGTCGCCATTGCTCGCGGCACGCTGATCGGCGAGAAGGAGGTGGACATTGTCAATCGCCTCAACATCGACGAAATGAAGGTGCGTTCACCGGTCACCTGCGAGACCCGCTACGGCATCTGCGCCGCCTGCTATGGGCGCGAGCTGGCCCGTGGCCACCTGGTCAACAAGGGCGAGGCGGTCGGCGTCATCGCCGCCCAGTCCATCGGCGAGCCGGGTACCCAGCTGACCATGCGGACCTTCCATATCGGCGGCGCCGCCTCCAGCTCCGCCTCGGTCAACAGCATCGAGGTCAAGAACAGTGGCACCATCAAGTTCCACAATGTCAAGACGGTCACCAACTCTGCCGGCAAGCAGATCTCGGTCTCCCGCTCCGGCGAGATTGGCGTCATCGACGACAGCGGCCGCGAGAAGGAGCGCTACAAGCTGCCTTATGGCGCCGAGTTCCAGGTCAGTGAAGGCGACAAGGTCGAAGCAGGAACCACCGTTGCCACCTGGGACCCGCACATGCACCCGATCATCACCGAGGTGTCGGGCCGGGTGAAGTTCGTCGATTTCGTCGAATCGGTCACCGTGCAGCACAAGACCGACGAGGTCACCGGCCTCACCACCATCGAGGTGATGGACGATTCCGTGCGCTCCAGCCAGGGCAAGGACCTGCGTCCCACCATCCAGCTGGTGGACGACAAGGGCGAAACCCTCTGTTATGCGGGCACCAATATCCCTGCCAACTACATGCTGCCCGGCGGCGCCATCGTCAATGTCACCGACGGGGCGACCATCGAGGTCGGCGATGTACTGGCGCGGATCCCGCAGGAGTCCTCCAAGAACCGTGACATCACCGGTGGTCTGCCGCGCGTCGCCGACCTGTTCGAGGCGCGCAAGCCCAAGGAGCCGGCAGTGCTGGCCGAGATGACCGGTACCGTCTCTTTCGGCAAGGAGACCAAGGGCAAGAAGCGTCTGGTGATCACCGACGAGAACGGAGAGAGCGTGGAAACGCTGATCCCCAAGTTCCGCCACATCAATGTCTTCGAGGGCGAGCATGTGGAGAAGGGTGAGGTGCTGGTGGATGGTGAACTGGATTCCCACGACATCGTTCGCGTCAAGGGCATCGCCGAGCTGACCAGCTACATGGTCAACGAGGTGCAGGACGTCTATCGCCTGCAGGGTGTCGGCATCAACGACAAGCACATCGAAGTCATCGTGCGCCAGATGCTGCGCAAGGTTACCATCATCGACGGCGGCGACACCCGCTTCCTGCGCGGTGATCAGGTGGACAAGGCGCGCGTGCTGGACGAGAACGACAAGATGATCGCGGCCAACAAGAAACCGGCCACCTACAGCCAGGAGTTGCTGGGCATCACCAAGGCTTCCCTGGTCACCGAGTCGTTCATCTCCGCGGCTTCCTTCCAGGAGACCACCCGGGTGCTCACCGAGGCATCGGTCAAGGGCGCGCGGGACGACCTGCGTGGCCTCAAGGAGAATGTCATTGTCGGCCGTCTGATTCCTGCCGGAACCGGTCAGCGCTTCCACGAGGAACGCCGTGCCAAGCGTATCAAGCCGGCGATGCCGGTGATCCCGGCCGACGAGGAGGCACCCGAGATGCCGGTAATGCCGGAAACGGCGGAAACCGGGGAAGACGGCGGCAGCACCGTCGAGGAATGAACGCCGCCACTCCGGTCGCTGAAGCCATTTATCGGTTGACAGGCGGCCGGGGCGGCACTAGAATTCCGCCTCCCTGACGACTGGCCCGGCAGTGCCCGGCCGTCGCAACGAAGGTCAAACGACAGTAACCGTCCGGGTGGGGCAGACCTTGCCTCGCGCCGACGGTTGCTGTTTTTTTTCTGAACAATGAAACGAGAACGACTTCAGCTCAACCAGGAGTACTGAACATATGGCGACCATCAACCAGCTGGTAAGAAAGCCGCGCAAATCGAAGACCTACAAGAGCAATGTCCCGGCACTCGAGGCATCGCCGCAGAAGCGTGGCGTCTGTACCCGCGTCTACACCACCACCCCCAAGAAGCCGAATTCGGCTCTGCGCAAGGTGGCCCGTGTGCGGTTGACCACTGGTTACGAAGTGACCGCCTACATCGGCGGCGAAGGCCATAACCTGCAGGAGCACAGCGTGGTCTTGGTGCGCGGCGGCCGGGTCAAGGATCTGCCGGGTGTGCGCTACCATGTCGTGCGTGGCGCGCTGGATACCCAAGGGGTCTCCGATCGACGCCAAGGTCGTTCCAAGTACGGCGCCAAGCGTCCGAAGTCATAAGGGTAGAGAGCCATGCCGAGAAGAAGAGAAGTCCCGAAACGCGAAGTCCTGCCGGATCCCAAGTTTGGCGATCAGCAGGTCTCCAAGTTCATCAACATGATCATGAAAGACGGCAAGAAATCCGTTGCCGAGAAGATCATGTACCAGGCGCTCGATACCGTCATGCAGCGGGGTCATCAGGATTGCGTTGAATTGCTGGAGAAGGCGCTCGAAAACGTGCGCCCGGTGGTCGAGGTCAAATCGCGGCGCGTCGGTGGTGCCACTTACCAGGTGCCGATCGAGGTGCGTCCCTCGCGCCGCAACACCCTGGCCATGCGCTGGCTGATCGATGCGGCGCGCAAGCGCGGCGAGAAGACCATGGCCGCCAAGCTGGCCGGAGAGCTTCTGGATGCGGCCGAGAACAAGGGTTCCGCCGTCAAGAAGCGCGAAGACACGCACAAGATGGCCGAGGCGAACAAGGCATTCTCGCACTTCCGTTGGTAAGCGACTGACAACGGAGGCCCGGTTGTGGCGCGCACAACACCGATCAGCCAGTACCGTAACATCGGTATCATGGCGCATATCGATGCCGGCAAGACGACCACGACCGAGCGCATACTGTATTACACGGGCGTCTCGCACAAGATCGGCGAGGTGCACGACGGTGCGGCCACCATGGACTGGATGGAGCAGGAGCAGGAGCGGGGTATCACCATTACCTCGGCGGCGACCACCTGCTTCTGGAGCGGCATGGATCAGCAGTTCAAGCAGCACCGGATCAACATCATCGACACGCCCGGCCATGTCGATTTCACCATCGAAGTGGAGCGCAGTCTGCGCGTGCTCGATGGGGCCTGCGCGGTGTTCTGCGCGGTCGGCGGCGTCGAGCCGCAGTCGGAGACGGTATGGCGCCAGGCCGACAAGTACGGTGTGCCGCGCATCGCCTTCGTCAACAAGATGGACCGGGCGGGCGCCGATTTTCTGCGCGTGGTGGGGCAGATCCGCGACCGCCTCGGCGCCGAGCCGGTGCCGATGCAGCTGAATGTCGGTGCCGAAGAGAATTTTCGCGGCGTCGTCGACCTGCTGAAAATGAAGGTCATCCTGTGGGACGAGTCCAACATGGGCATGACCTACGAGGAACAGGAAATTCCGGATGAGCTGCGCGCGCAGTGCGATGAGTTGCGCGAGGCGCTGGTCGAGGCTGCGGCCGAAGCCAACGATCTGCTGACCGAGCGGTACCTGGAGACCGGCGACCTCGAAGACGCGGACATCCGCAGCGGCATTCGCGAGCGCACGCTGCGCGGAGAGATCGTGCCGGCCTTTTGCGGCAGCGCCTTCAAGAACAAGGGGGTTCAGGCCATTCTCGACGCCATCGTTGAGTACCTGCCGTCGCCGCTGGATGTGCCGCCGGTTCAGGGTGAGACACCGGATGGCAAGCCGGCCGTGCGGCATGCCGACGACAAGGAGCCCTTTGCGTCGCTGGCGTTCAAGATTGCCAGCGACCCGTTCGTCGGTACGCTGACCTTCATCCGCGTTTATTCGGGCGTGCTGAAGAGTGGCGATACCGTTTACAACTCGGTGAAGGGCAAGAAAGAGCGCATCGGACGGCTGCTGCAGATGCACGCCAACTCCCGCGAGGAGATCAAGGAGGTGCGCGCCGGCGACATCGCCGCCGCGGTCGGTCTCAAGGAAGTCACCACCGGTGACAGCCTGTGCGCAGTGAACGCGCCGATCATCCTGGAGCGGATGGAGTTTCCCGAGCCGGTCATTTCGGTGGCGGTGGAACCCAAAACCCAGGCCGATCAGGAGAAGATGGCAGTGGCCCTCGGCAAGCTGATGCAGGAGGACCCCTCGTTCCGCGTCCATACCGACGAGGATTCCGGGCAGACCATCATCTCTGGCATGGGTGAGTTGCACCTGGAGATCATCGTTGACCGCCTGCAGCGCGAGTTCGGTGTCGAGGCGAACATCGGCAAGCCCCAGGTGGCTTACCGAGAAAGCATCAGCAAGACGGTCGAGCAGGAGGGCAAGTTCGTCCGTCAATCCGGCGGCCGGGGCATGTACGGTCATGTCTGGCTCAAGCTGGAACCGCTGCCACGCGGCGGCGGCTACGAATTCGAAGACGCCATCGTCGGTGGCGTGGTGCCGAAGGATTTCATTCCTGCGGTAGACAAGGGGGTCCAGGAGCAGATGCGCAACGGCGTGCTCGGTGGATTCCCGATGGTCGACATCAAGGTGACGCTGTTCGACGGCTCTTACCACGATGTCGATTCCAACGAAATGGCATTCAAGCTGGCCGGCATGCAGGCCATGCGCGAAGGGGCGCAGAAGGCCGGGCCGATCCTGCTTGAGCCGGTGATGAAGGTGGAAGTGGTCACGCCCGAGGAATACATGGGCGATGTCATGGGCGACCTCAACCGCCGGCGTGGACTGGTCGACGGCATGGACGATGCGCCGGCCGGAAAGATCATCAGGGCCCGGGTGCCGCTGTCGGAGATGTTCGGTTACGCCACCGATCTCCGTTCCGCCACCCAGGGTCGGGCGACCTACTCGATGGAATTCGATGCCTACGAGGAAGCGCCCAAGAATGTGGTAGATGCCGTCGTCAAGCGCGGTGGCTGACTTCATCCGTCAACAAGGTACGAGAACACAGAGGTAAACCAGACGTGTCTAAGGAAAAATTCGAAAGAACGAAACCCCATGTGAATGTGGGAACGATCGGTCACGTGGATCACGGCAAGACAACGCTGACAGCGGCGCTGACCAAGGTCATGGCCGAAGAGCGTGGCGGTGA
>JALSKD010000115.1 GCA_026989015.1 Gammaproteobacteria bacterium | reverse complement strand
CATGAGTGGGCGCGAAGTGCTGCACGACGGCTCCCTCAACATGAACATCCTCGACACCCTGGGTCTGATCAGCGTTTCCTTTGGGCTGTGGATGGGCGTCGAGGGCGGCGATTCCAGCCACCTCGTGGATGAAGCGAACTACCGCTACATCAACCTGCAATTCGATGGCGAAAGACTGGTTGGCGCCAGCAGCATCGGCCTTGTCGATCATGTCGGCGTACTGCGCGGCCTGATCGAGTCCGGCATCGAACTGGGTCCCTGGAAGCAGCGGCTGATGGAGGATCCGACCCGCATCATGGAGGCCTGGATCGGCGCCACCCAGGCGGTCGGCTACCACCCCTGAAGTAGCGATGAAAGCCTATCTCGAACTCTATGCGTCGCTGATGCCGCTGCTGCCGCCGGGCCCATCGCGTCACCGGCGCGAGGTCGAGGTGCCCGAGGACTGCACCGTGCAGGCGTTCATCGAACGCTTCCGCATACCGGATGAGCAGGCCCATATCGTGCTGCGTAACGGCCATTTCGTGTGCGGGGACGACCGCCTGACCACCCGCGTCGAACCCGGTGATACCATCGCCGTATGGCCGCCGGTGGCTGGCGGATGACCCGCCGGCAACTGCGTCTCGACATGGGCTATCGGCCGGATGAGTTTGACCAGACGCTGCAAGGGTTCTGTGCTGCCCGGCCGCCCCTGCACTGCAGTGGCTCCCCTCCCCGCTGGCAGTTGACGGATGACCGCCAGGGGCTGAAGGCCAGAATTGACATCCAGAGCCTGCCGGAGCGCCGCATCGGCATGCTGATCCTGCCCCGGCTGCAGGTCGATCTGGACATTCAGTCAGAGGATGCACGCGCTCTGGACGCCTTTATGCAAGGCTTCCACCGACATTTCCACAAGGGAGGCGGCTGATGCTTCCACCGGATGAATCCCGCTATGCACGGCAGATTACCCTGCCCCAGATCGGAGAATCGGGCCAGCAGCGCATTCGCGACAGCCGCGTGCTCATCATCGGCCTCGGCGGTCTCGGTTCTCCTGCCGCCCTGTACCTGGCCGGGGCCGGCGTGGGTGAACTGGTGCTGGTGGATTTCGATGTGGTCGAAGCGTCCAATCTTCAGCGACAGATCATCCACAGCAGCGAGCGCGTCGGCCAACTCAAGGTGAATTCGGCAAAAACCGCGATCGAAGCGCTCAACCCGGATTGCCGCGTGTTTTGCATCGATCATGAGCTGAGCCGGGACGAACTGGACCGGGAGGTGGAACGGGCATCGGTGGTGCTCGACTGCAGCGACAACTTCGACACCCGATTCGCCGTCAACCGCAGCTGCGTTCGCCACTCCACGCCGCTGGTCAGTGCCGCGGCCATCCGTTTCGAAGGCCAGATCCTGCCGGTGCTGCCCGGCGGCACCCCCTGTTACCAGTGCCTGTATCCCGACAGCTACGAAAACATGCCGACCTGCGAGATGGAAGGGGTACTCGGCCCGGTGGTGGGTGTCATGGGTACGCTGCAGGCCGTGCAGGCCCTGCTGATCCTGATCGGCGAGGAGGAGGAACTGCGTGGACGACTGACCCTGTTCGATGCCTTGTCGATGCGCTGGCAGCAGATGCAGGTGCCGCCCAACCCCGGCTGCCCCGTCTGTGGCGGTAAAAGCTGAGGAAGGGCACCAGCTTTACGCGTCTTCGTCGCGCAACTCCCTGAGCAGGCCAATCCCCTTCTTGCGCTGCTGATGGACGACATGGATCTTGCCTTCCAGAGCCTTGCGTCGCTGGGGATCGGTTTCATGCTCCAGCCGTTCGAGCAGTTCGCACTCCTTGAGTTTCAACCGTGACAGCAAATCCTTCAGCTCTTCCTTGCGCCGCACCCGCGCACGCCGGTCCATGCTGAAAAACTCGCCCAGCTTCTTCAACAGTTTCTTGCGCCCCATTAGCTCCCCTCCCGATACGTTTGCGCTGTGTCGGAAGCCGGCTTCAATTCGGCTTCGTCCAGTTGCAGTGATTTCTCCGCGTCGCTCAGTGCCCGGTTCTGACGCACGAACAGGGTTTCGCCGACCTCGACCAGGCGCTGATAGATGGTGTGCACATAGGTCAAGTCGTTCATCAGCGATGTGGCCATCTCCGGGGTGATCTGCTGCTGACGGATCATCTCGTCGATATTGCGATTCATCTCGGTGTAGAACAGCTGGGTATCCAGCTTCAGCTGGTCCACCAGCACGCCCGGCATGTCCTCAGGCACCGCCTGCCGCAACTGCTCCAGTTCACGCAGCAGTTTCGCAACCTGAATGCGCAGTTGCTGGTACTGGTGGCGGATGTGCACATTGGGCGAGTGGCCATAGCGGATCAGGTTTTTCTGCAGGTGCTTGACCGCCTT
>JALSKD010000114.1 GCA_026989015.1 Gammaproteobacteria bacterium | reverse complement strand
TCATTGGTCTGGGCCTGCGCCTGGCACTGAGCGAAAGGAACTGAACCACAAATGCGTTGTCGGCCCCCATTTTCGGGGGCTTGCTTGAATTGGCGTTATACTCCCGTTATGGTGCGGCGTCCGCCGTCCTCCGCCTTCCCCGGTTTTCATGGCCTTTCGAGAACAGCTCAAGGATTACGCCTCAGAAACACGACTGATCCAGCGCCGCCTGATGGTGGCTGCGTTGGGCGTGGTGCTGTTGCTGTCATTGGTGGTGGCGCGCCTGTATGTGCTGCAGGTGGTGGATCAGGAACACTTCGCGACCCTGTCGAATTCCAACCGCATGCGCTTCAAGGCGCTGCCACCAACCCGGGGGCTTGTTTACGACCGCAACGGCGTGGTGCTGGCCGACAATCTGCCGGCCTACCGGCTCGAGATCATCCGCGAGCAGGTCGACGATCTGGACGACACCCTGGCCCGGTTGGGCGAACTGGTTGAAATTTCAGATTCGGCGATCAAGCGCTTCCGCAAGGCATCGAAGCGCCGCCGGCCTTTCGAGAGCGTGCCCTTGCTGCTGAACCTGAGTGACGAGGAGGTGGCGCGCCTGGCGGTCAATATCCACAAGTTCAAGGGAGTGGAGATCAACGCCCGCCTGACTCGGTTCTATCCGATGGGACCGCTGGCGGTGCATGCGCTGGGCTATGTCGGGCGCATCGACGAGAAGGACCTCAACGGCATGGATGAGTCCAATTATGCCGGCACCAGCCATATCGGCAAGCTGGGGCTGGAGAAATACTATGAGAAGGAATTGCACGGCAAGGTGGGGCTGCAACGGGTGGAGGTGAACGCGGCCGGGCGCACGCTGCGGGTGCTGGAGGAGGAGCCGCCGGTGCCCGGAAACAATCTGCGCCTGACGCTGGATGCCGGGTTGCAGATTCTCGGTGAGAAACTGATCGGCGACGAGCGTGGCGCGCTGGTGGCGCTGGACCCGCGCAACGGCGAGGTGCTGGCGCTGGTCAGCATGCCCAATTACGATCCGAACCTGTTCGTCAATGGCATCAGCTTCAAGGACTACAAGGCGTTGCGCGAATCGCCGGATCGGCCGCTGTTCAACCGCGCGCTTACCGGTCAGTACCCGCCGGGCTCGACCACCAAGCCGCTGTTTGGACTGGCCGGGCTCGAATACGGGGTCACGACTCCGGGCAAGAAGGTGTTCTGCCCCGGCTACTACCAGCTGCCGATCGATGACCGAAAGTATCGGGACTGGAAGAAAACCGGCCATGGCCCGATCACTCTCAGTGATGCGATTACCGAGTCCTGCGATGTCTATTTCTATGATCTGTCCTATCGCCTCGGCATCGATCGCATGTCGGAATTCATGTTCGCCTTCGGTTTCGGACAGCGCAGCGGCATCGATACCACCGGTGAGCGGCCGGCCCTGATGCCCTCGCGCGAATGGAAACGGCGTATCCGCGGGCAGCCCTGGTTCCCCGGCGAGACCTTGATCACCGGCATCGGGCAGGGAGCATTCAGCGCCACGCCGCTGCAACTGGCCAACGGCATCGCCGCTCTGGCGATGAAGGGCAAGCGCTTCAAGCCGCACCTGGTCAAATCCATCGAGTACGTCAGCGAAGGGCGCGAGAAAACGGTCGAACCGGAGTTGGTGGAGAATTACCGTCTCAAGCGCGAAAGCAACTGGAAGGCGGTGGTGCGCGGCATGGTCAATGTGGTGCACGGCCCGCGCGGTACGGCACGCAAGGCCGGCAAGGGCGCGGCCTATACCATCGCCGGCAAGACCGGCACCGCCCAGGTATTCGGCATCAAGCAGGACGAGGAATACGATGCCGAAAAAATCGCCAAGCGCTTGCGCGATCACGCGTTGTTCGTTGCCTTTGCGCCGGCGGAGGATCCGCGCATCGCGGTGGCGGTGATCGTCGAGAACGGCGAGCACGGCGGCTCCACCGCGGCACCGATCGCACGCGCGATCATGGATGCCTGGCTGCTGGGTCCGGACGGCCGGCTTAAGCCGGAGTTCCGGCCGCAGGGAAAGGCCGGAGGCAAGCGCCGATGAGCTGGGACAACACCGGCGATCACCAGTCGCTGTCGCGGCGCATACTCGATGCCTTCCGCCTCGATCCGGTTCTGGTGTTTCTGCTGCTGCTGCTGTCGGCGGCCGGCATGTTGATCCTCTACAGTGCCAGCGGTGGTGACCTGGGCCGTGTGCTGCGGCAGGGCATGCGCCTGGGCCTGGCGTGGTTTCTGCTGCTGGTGATGGCCAACCTGCCGCTGCGCCTGCTCAAGAAGTTGTCGCTGGGCTTCTATCTGTCGGTGGTGGTGCTGCTGCTGGCGGTGATGTTCTTCGGCGAGGTGGGCAAGGGCGCCCAGCGCTGGCTGGATCTGGGCCTCATCCGCTTTCAGC
>JALSKD010000113.1 GCA_026989015.1 Gammaproteobacteria bacterium | reverse complement strand
GATCCGCGGCACTGCGGACGAACTCGTTGCCGTGTTCGAGCAGGTCGCTGGCGGCCTCGAAAAGGGCCTCATCGCCACTATTGAGCAGGCATTTGAGGGCCTGGTCGCGCCCCCACCACTCCTGCTCGGAGAGGGCCTTCAGATAGGTTTCCAGGGCTTCGGTGCCCCCCATGTCGACGACGATACGGGTCACGGCCTGGCGCAGGTCGTCGAACTGGCTGCAGGCCAGGGGCGCCAGCGCCGGCAGGGTTTCGCGGCGTGCCTTGCCGGCCAGCACTTCCATCGCCAGCTGGCGGTCCACATCGCCCATCTCCTCGACCAGCGGTGCCAGCGGCGCCGGATCGAAATCGCATTTCATCCGCTTGAGGGCTTTCAGTGTTTCGATCAGGATGATGCGCGACGGGTCGGAGGCCATCTGCATCAGCAGGCCGGCCGCCTCGGGCTGGTCGACCGCGGCCAGAAAACGGATCAGCGCGATCTTGAGGTCTGGCGCTTCGATGGTGGAGGGGTCGATGCTCAGGCGTTCCATGTCGGTGCGTGTCGCCTGTCGGGTGGCAATCTCCAGCAGGCGCTGGCCGTTGCTGCCCTGCAGGCGCAGGGCGTTCTTGACCATGAGTTCGGGAGGCAGCGTGTCCTGCCGGGTCTCGACGATGTCGATGATTTCAGCGGCCGTGTCTGGCCGGTCCTGCAGCCGCTTGAACAGCCGGGCGGGGTTGATGCGGGTGGATTCGCCGAGCACCTCGCGGGCGGCTCCACGCAACTGGGTATCGTCTTCTCCAAGCAGATCCAGCAGGTGTTCCTCGCTGTCCTGCCCGCCCTGCTCGGTACAGATGCGCTTGAGCAGCGCGCCATGGGCCGGCGGGGCCAGCGGTATGACCTCGAGGATGCGGTCGAAATGCTCACCCGAAGCCTCGCGGATCTTGCCCAGCAATGCCTTGCCTTTTGCCGACTCGGGCTCGTCAAGGCTCAGGAACTGCTTGAGCGTCCGGTTGAAGAGGAAGGAGCCGATCACCGCCATGTTGCGTCCGTTATACCCTTTCTTGTTGTCGATGGTTTCCTGCTTGTGTACCGGCCCCACAAAAAAGCCGTGGCTGGATTATAGCCACGGCTTGGGGTCGCGTCAGGTTTTTCGCCATCCATGGCGACCTGGATCATTTCTTCGTGAACACAAAGGCCTTGCTGGCGTCGATGTCGATCAGAATCGTATCGCCCGGGGCGAACTCGCCGGCCAGCAGCCGCTGCGCCAGCGGATTCTCGATCTGATGCTGGATCTCGCGCTTCAGCGGGCGCGCGCCGTACACCGGATCGAAGCCCACTTCGGCCAGCTCGTCGAGCGCGGCGTTGGTGATCTCCATTTCGATATCGCGGTCGCGCAGACGCTCTTCCAGATGGTTGAGCTGGATGCGCGCAATGGTGCGAATCTCTTCCTTGCCCAGCGGATGGAACACCACCGTCTCGTCGATGCGGTTGATGAACTCGGGACGGAAATACTGCCCCACGGTGACCATCACCGCCGCCTTCATGGCTTCGTAGTTCTCTTCGCCGGCCATTGCCTGGATCTGCTCCGAACCGAGGTTCGAGGTCATGATGATGACCGTGTTGCGGAAGTCCACGGTACGGCCCTGGCCGTCGGTCAGGCGGCCGTCATCGAGCACCTGCAGCAGGATGTTGAACACATCCGGGTGCGCCTTTTCGACCTCATCGAGCAGCACCACCGAATAGGGGCGGCGGCGCACCGCCTCGGTCAGGTAGCCGCCTTCCTCATAGCCGACATAGCCGGGAGGCGCACCCACCAGCCGCGCAACGCTGTGTTTCTCCATGAATTCCGACATGTCGATGCGCACGATGGCGTCCTCGGTGTCGAACAGGAATTCGGTCAGCGCCTTGGTCAGCTCGGTCTTGCCCACACCGGTGGGACCGAGGAACAGGAACGAGCCGTTGGGCCGGTTCGGGTCGGCCAGTCCGGCGCGCGAACGACGGATGGCGTTGGATACCGCGACGATGGCCTCGCGCTGCCCGACCACGCGCTTGCCCAGTTCGTCTTCCATGTGCAGCAGTTTCTCGCGCTCGGATTCCAGCATCTTGGACACCGGTATGCCGGTCCAGCGGGACACCACTTCGGCGATCTCTTCCTCGCCGACCTTGTTCTTAAGCAGCGTCATCTCGCTCATCTCGGCGGCAGCGGCCATCTCCAGCTGTTTCTCCAGCTCGGGAATCTTGCCGTACTGCAGCTCGGACATGCGCGCCAGGTCGCCGGCCCGCTGGGCGGCTTCCAGTTCCAGTCGCGCCCGCTCCAGTTCTTCCTTGATGTGGGTGGTACCCTGCAGCGCGGCCTTCTCGGCCTGCCAGACCTCTTCCAGATCGGCGTATTCCTTCTCCAGCTTGTCGATCTCCTCCTGCAGGATGGCGAGACGCTTCTTGGACGCCTCG
>JALSKD010000112.1 GCA_026989015.1 Gammaproteobacteria bacterium | reverse complement strand
AGGTCCGTCGCTGCGTAGTCTTCATGTAGCGCAGCGGCGGCGGGCCTGCGGGGTTTCGGTCAGGCATTACGCCCGGTTTTTGAAGCGCCAGCTTTCGTTTCCGGTCTCGACGATCTCACAGTGATGTGTAAGGCGGTCGAGCAGAGCGGTTGTCATCTTGGCGTCGCCGAAGACGCTCGGCCATTCACCGAAGGCGAGGTTGGTGGTGACAATGATCGAGGTGCGTTCATAGAGCTTGCTGATCCATTGGTCGGCAGGCGAATGCCTGCATTCGCTGAGAGACAGATGGAACAGGAGCTGTCCGCCGGTCTGCGCGAAGGGCAGATAGCCCAGCTCGTCGAGGATCAGGAAGTCGAGGCGGGAGATCAGATCGGCGGTCCGGCCCTGGCGTTCGGCACGGGCCTCGGCATCGAGCTTGTTGACCAGGTCGACAACATTGAAGAACCGGCCTCTGCGCCCGGCCCGAATGCACGCTCTGGCGATGCTGACAGCGAGATGGGTCTTGCCGGTGCCAGTGCCGCCGATCAGCACGAGGTTTCGCTGGTGATCGAGGAAGTCTCCGGTGGCGAGGTCGCGGATCAGGGTCTCGTTGACCTCAGCCGCCTCGAAGTCGAACTCTTCCAGTTCCTTGGCCAGGGGCAGCTTGGCGATGGTCATCTGGTATTTGACCGACCGCGCCTGTTTCTCGCGGATCTCGGCGGTCAATAATTCCCCGATGATCTGCTGGGGCTCGTGCTGACGCTTGATGGCTGTACTCAGAACCTCGTCATAGGCTGCTCTCATTCCGTAGAGTTTGAGCGTCTTCATCGCATCGAACACGTCGGATCGTTCCATTTGTCGGTCTCCTCAAGCTGTCGTATCGGTCGCAGTTCGCGGCGGGTTCGCAGGCCAGCCGCAGTGCATCCGGGGTGGTAATTGTCAGGGGGGGTGGCGGCTCCCGATGCCGGGCCAGAATATTCAGAACGACGCCAGCGGAATGGACGTTGTGAGACAGCGCCTCGGCACAGGCGGCTTCCACGGCATCGATCCCATCGGTCAGCACGGCGCTGAGGATGTCGACCATCTGCCTGTCGCCACCTGGCTGGCGCTCCAGCTTGCGCTGCACACGGCGGATCGACACTGGCAGGTCCCATTCCTTGAACGGTGCGCCGTTGCGCAGGGCACCCGGTTTGCGGGCCAGAACAGGTATGTAATGCAGCGGGTCATAGATCGTCTTGCCCCGCCCGAAGCTGCGCGCGTGGCAACCTACGACCCGACCGTCCTGCCAACATTCCAGCCGATCGGCATAGGCGCGGATCTCCACCGGTCGGCCAACCGCACGGGCATCCACCGAGTATTTGTTGTTGTCAAAGCGGACAAAGCAGGTCTTGGACACCGAGGCCGGAACCGCATGGAAGCCATCGAACGGACCGACGTAGGGAACCAGGCTCGACCGCTCGTCTTTGAACATGTCCCAGATTGTCCTGTCGCGGACCTCCGGGTGCTTGTTTGCCTTGGCGTAGGCCAGGCACCGATCCTCAAGCCAGGCGTTCAATTCGGCATAGGACTTGAACTTCGGACGCGGCACGAAGAACCGGCGCCGGATCACGCCAACCTGGTTCTCGACCTGACCCTTCTCCCAGCCTGACGCCGGGGTGCAAGCGACCGGATCGACCAGATAATGGCTACACATCTGCTGGAACCGCCGATTGTAGGCCCTATCCTTGCCCACAAAGATCGCATCCACTGCCGTCTTCATGTTGTCGTAGATGCCCCGCTCACAAGCACCACCAAAGAAGGCAAACGCCTTGTCGTGAGCATCAAACACCATCTCCTGGGTCTCGCGCGGATAAGCCCGAACGAACAGCATCCGGCTGTGGCAAAGGCGGACATGCGCCACCTTCACCGTCACGGTCGCACCATCGAGGATGACAATCTCGTGGCTCCAGTCAAACTGATAGGCTTCGCCGGGGTCAAAGCTCAGCGGCACATACGCCGCAGCCGAGGCTTCCCGCGTCGCCTTCGACCAGTTGGCTGCATAGCGACGCACAGCATCGTAACCGCCATCATAACCCCGGCCGCGCAGCTCCTCGTAAATCCGAACCAGCGTCAGGCGCTCGCCCTTGGGCTGTCGGGCATTCCTGGCCAGCATCTCATCCAGATCCGACCGCCAAGGGCCGATCTTCGGCCGCGGTTGCGTGGACCGCTCATAACTGAACTCCGTCGCGCCAGACCGAACCACCTTGCGCACCGTGTTCCGCGATACCCGCAGCTCCCGGCAAATCTGCTTGATCGATTTCTTCTGGATGAAATACGCCCGCCTGATCTTCGCTATCGTCTCCACAACCAACATCCCCAACTCGCCTCCTCAATCCTTTGAGAAGGCTTCTGATCCAAAATATCAGGGGGGTCACTTTTGGACGCCGATTACCCCAATACAGGGGTCAATTTTGCATGCCGGTTCACATCGCA
>JALSKD010000111.1 GCA_026989015.1 Gammaproteobacteria bacterium | reverse complement strand
TGATCTGGTCGTCGGCGGCGCTGACCTGGTGCCGGTTCTGTTCACGGAAGGCGACCATCTGCTGCTGCATGTGCGCCTTCATTTCACCAGGATCGACCTGTTCCACGGGTGCATCGATCACGGTTGCGGTCTGCAGGCCCTGCAGCGCCGTAAAGAAGGCCGGCTGCATGCCTGCTGACGCACCACCGGCAAGGTTCGTGGCGCCGGCACCCGCAGCCGGGGCCGTACCGGGCATTCCTGCTGCGGGAGCGGCACCGGCGGGCGCCGCCCCCGGCATCAGCGCCTGCTGGAGCAGGCCCAGAATGTTGCCGTCGGCGGTGGCGGCAGCCAGTTCATCCAGCCCCGGACCGGCGCTGGCGCCTCGGGTCTGCTGTTGAGCCTTGCGCGCGCCCTGATTGAGACGTTCCCGGGCCGCGTGCAGTTCGGGCAGAACGCCCTTGTCGACGAAATAGCCGTTGATGCGGTCATAGAAGCCATCGAGCGAGCGCATCACGAAACGGTCGAACAGTTTGTAGAGGATCAGCTTGACCTCGATCTCGGTATCCAGCACCTGACAGGCCTGGTGAAAGCTGTCGCAAATGGCAAGGGGGTCGAAAGGGTTGAGGTCGGCGGGCACCTGCTTGCGGTGCAGCACGGTGCGCAGGCGCTCGCGGATCGCGAACAGTTCGTCCTCGAACTGCGGGCGTGCGCGTGACACCATGTTGTCGATGGCCAGCTTGTCTTCCAGTTCCTCGTGATCGACCAGGCTCAGTTCCAGCTCGCCATCGTCCTGTTTCTGCGGCAGCGGGCTGCGTTCGAGCATCAGGTTGTCGAAACTCTGCTGCATGGCCACATCGAAGCCTTCCTCGATGGCCTTGCGCTTGAGACGGACCAGACGCATGGCATCGAAATAACGGGTGCGCACCTGGTCGCTGCCGGCTTTTTCGGAGAGGTCGAACAAGGCATCGTCGACATTCTCCATCAGTACGCGGATCAGGTCATGGAGTTCGCGCAGGGCAAAGCGCTTGATGGATTCGTAGACCATCGTGTTACCGCCGAAGGCGATGACATTGGAGGCTTCGTTGGACATGCCGGTACCTGTGGGTAAATGATAGCGTTACGCGATTCACGGAAGACTGCATCCTGCATTATGTTTTGAGAATAGCGGTCACTCGGACTCATTGCCAACCGGGCGGGATCATAACCCGCCGATACGGCATTCACAATGGACCAAAGGCATGAACGGGGGTGTCAACGGCGCAGAAGGCGGCCGAACAGGCCACGGCGCGCCGGCGCCAGGCTGCTTTCGGGCAATGTCGCATGCACCAGCATCGGCGCATGTTCCAGCCCCTGGCGCTGTGCGCGAACGCCCAGCTGTCGCAGCAACATGTCCGGGGCATCACAGAAGCGGCCCAGGCTGACCTGAACATAATCCGGGCCGATACCGGCTTCATCGGACATCGTCAGCAGCAACAGACAGCCCAGGCCCTCGGTAGGCAACTCGATCAGCAAGGGGTCAGCAGGATCGGCGGCGCCGAGCGGCGCGGACGGCCCCGCATCCAGCCGCAAGACCGGTTGCCGGCGCGCCAGGGCGATCACCTCGCCGGCCAGCGCCAGGTTGGCCCGGCCCTGCTCGTCGATCTGCAGCGCGGCGAGGGAGACCGCGTCGCCCCCCTCCTCGCGCAGGTACTCCGCGATATTGTCCAGCGATTCCCTCAGGCAGGTCAGGCCCGGCGCTTCCTCCACCACCTCGCTGTGGGTGATGGACTGCAGGTTGGCCTGCATGTCGTCAAGCAGAATCTCCGCCGCCAGACGCGCCGAAGCCGATTCGGCATCCGCGCACCAAGCCAGTACTGCAAGCCCCAGGTCGGGATCGACGCCGATGACACGCCCGCGTTCACCATGCAGTCCACGGTCGAAACGCTGGCCATCGGCGTCCTGGGCCAGAAAAGGAGTGGCACTGGGCATCTGTGGGGGATTTCCTCCTGAGCAATCTCGGGCCGCAGACCATCCGGGCGGCACAAACTCTGCTAGGATAGCCGATTTTCGGCCCCAAGCGGAGTGGCATCTCATGAACGCAGGCACCTGGATCAAGGGCAAGGACGCCGCACTGGAGGAATCCATCGAGCGCATGACGCGCCAGCTCGAAGCCATCGGCATCGACATCGAAGAGGCTTCCTGGCTCAATCCGGTACCGCATGTGCATTCAGTGCACATCCGTGACCGCGACTGCCCGCTGATGTTCACCAACGGCAAGGGGGCCAGCCGCAAGGCCTGTCTGGCCAGCGCGCTGGGCGAATACTTCGAGCGGCTGAGCACCAATTACTTCTTCGCCGACTTCTATCTGGGGGAGGAACGCGCCAGCAGCGACTTCGTGCACTACCCGAACGAACGCTGGCTGGACCCGGCAGACCCGGAGCTGCGCCAGCGCATGCTCGACCCGCAACTCTGGGCCTTTTACGATCCGCAGGGCGAGATCGACCCGGCCGATCTATTCGACA
>JALSKD010000110.1 GCA_026989015.1 Gammaproteobacteria bacterium | reverse complement strand
CCCTATCTGCCGTGGGCGTTTGAGAATTGAGGGAAGCTGCTCCTAGTACGAGAGGACCGGAGTGGACGAACCTCTGGTGTTCCGGTTGTCACGCCAGTGGCACTGCCGGGTAGCTATGTTCGGACGGGATAACCGCTGAAAGCATCTAAGCGGGAAGCCTCTCCCAAGATCAGTTCTCACTAGACTCTTGAAGTCTCTGAAGGTCCGTTGAAGACTACGACGTTGATAGGCTGGGTGTGGAAGTGCAGCAATGCATGAAGCTAACCAGTACTAATTGACCGTGAGGCTTGACCATATAACACCCAAACAGTTTCTGTGACGGTGTTGCGTGAGACGAGAGCAACATACCACGACCCTACAGGGTCGGTTACAGGCTTCAAATTCAGTCATCGAGTCATGTACTCGAGGACATAACCGGTTTGCTTGGCAACCATAGCGTACTGGACCCACCTGATCCCATCCCGAACTCAGAAGTGAAACGGTACAGCGCCGATGATAGTGTGGGGTCTCCCCATGTGAAAGTAGGTCATTGCCAGGCATTTATTCCAAAGCCCCGACGGAAACTCCGCCGGGGCTTTTCTATGTGCGCAGGGAATGTCTCCCGTCAGCTGGATCTTGGCTGACAGCAGAGATGACACCACCGACAGATTGCCTCATTCACTCAACTGTGCATAGGCTTCCGGGCGAAACCGTTTGTAGGCCCATTGGTATTGCTCCGGGTATTCGCGAACCAGGGCTTCGATGCGTTGATCGAGGTATTCCGTTGCGCTTTGTACATCCGTGTTCAGGGCCAGCCGATCCATGGACCTGATGATGATCTTGAACCCCGGTGTTTCTGCTCTTCGGATGGCTGTGGCCAGATACAGAGAGCAGTCGGTACGGGCAGCCAGGCGGGACACCAGGGGAGAGCTGTCTACTGTCTGCCCGAAAAATCGAGACAGGACAGGTGAGCTTCCCTTGCCCGGGCGCTGGTCGGGAAGGATCAGGCAGCTTTTGCCCTCGGACAGGCCGCGCAGCATTGCACGCAGTCCGGCAGTACCCACCGGCAGCAGTTCGGCACCGCTGCGCGTGCGGCCGAGGCGGATGTAGCGATCGATTTGGGGATTGCGCGCGGGTTTGTAAAGCGACATCAGTGGCAGCCTCTGTGACAGCCACAGATTGAGAAACTCCCAGTTGCCCAGGTGCGGCGCTATGACGATACGCGGGCGTGGGTCGGTGTCGAAAGCGGCGCAGACTCCCGAGGAGTCGGCCACAGACAGCACCGCCTCCATAGGCCGGTGCCAAAGCAGCGCGGTTTCGGTCAGTGCGCAGCCGGTATGTTGCAAGGAAGCGTGGTACAGCCGCCGTCGCCAGCGACTGTCTTGTTCCGGGAAGGCGAGCAGCAGATTGTCGGCCGTGGTGCGTGACAGACGATTGTTGCCAAGCGCGGCCAGTCGCCCGATTCCGCGTCCGATGCGTTGCAAGCAGCCCAGGCTGCAAGAGGACAGGAGCCTGTTGAACCGCTCGACTGCCGGTTTCTTGCGCTGTTCAGTTGCCTTGTTGTTCAATTTTCGCCCAGCTGTCACGCAGGGACATGGCCCGGTTGAAAACGGGGTTTTCCTCGGTCGAGTGGATATCTGCGATGAAATAACCCAGTCGTTCGAACTGGTAGGCCAGGGGTTGCCGTTCGGCGGGTATCGCCGGTTCGAGCTTGGCGTTTCTGTACTCTTTCAGTGAATCCGGATTCAGGGCTTCGTGCACATCTTCCACTCGACCGGGGTGGCGGACATTGAACAGGCGATCGTAGACGCGAACACGCGCGGTACGGGCATGGCGGGCGCTGACCCAGTGTATGGTGCCCTTGACCTTGCGTCCATCGGCTGTGCTGCCGCCTCGCGATTCGGGATCGTAGCTGCAGATCAGTTCGGTGATATTGCCCTGCTCATCCTTGATCACCCGCTCGCAGGTGATGTAGTAGGCGAAACGCAGACGGACTTCGCGTCCGGGTGCCAGCCGGAAAAACTTGCGTGGCGCGTCCTCCATGAAATCGTCGCGTTCGATGTACAACTCCCGACTGAAGGGTATCGATCGTGTACCGAATTCGGGTTTTTGTGGGTGGTTCTTGCCTTCGAAGAATTCTTCCTCGCCTTCGGGGTAGTTCTCGATGACCACCTTGAGCGGGTCGAGTACGGCCATGCGTCGTTCGGCGCGCTCGTTGAGGTCGTCGCGCAGGCTGTTTTCGAGCACGCCCATCTGAATGGTGCTGTCCTTTTTGGTGACGCCGATGACATCGCTGAAGTGGCGGATGGATTCGGGTGTGAAACCGCGACGACGCATGCCCGAAAGCGTCGGCATGCGTGGGTCGTCCCAGCCATCGACGATGCCTTCCTGGATCAGCTGGTTGAGTTTGCGTTTGCTGGTCAGCGTGTACTCCAGTTGAAGACGGGCAAACTCGATCTGCTGCGGATGGCAGGGCGTGTCTAGCCGGTCGAGGAACCAGTCGTAGAGTGGGCGATGATCCTCGAATTCCAGAGTGCACAGGGAGTGGGTGATGCCCTCGATCGCGTCGGAAAGGCAGTGGGTGAAGTCGTACATCGGATAGATGCACCAGCGGTCGCCGGTGGAATGGTGCGTGGCATGCCGTATGCGATAGATCACCGGGTCGCGGAGGTTGATGTTGGGCGAGGCCATGTCGATGCGTGCGCGCAGGCAATGCTCGCCATCGGCAAATTCGCCGGCCTTCATGCGCGCGAAGAGGTCGAGGTTTTCCTCGATGCTGCGGTCGCGGAACGGGCTGTTCTGACCGGGCTCGGTCAGGCTGCCGCGCTGGGCACGGATCTGCTCGGGTGTCTGGCTGTCGACGAAGGCAAGGCCCTTGTTGATCAGCTCTACGGCATAGTCATAGAGCCGGTCGAAGTAATCAGAGGCCGAGGTGTTCTTGTGCCAATGGTAGCCGAGCCAGCGGACATCCTCGCGGATGGCGTCGATGTATTCCTGTTCTTCCTTCTCCGGGTTGGTGTCGTCGAAGCGCAGGTTGCACAGGCCGTCATAGTCTTCGGCGATGCCGAAATTGAGGCAAATCGACTTGGCGTGGCCGATGTGGAGGTAGCCATTAGGCTCTGGAGGGAATCGGGTGATGACACGCTCGACCTTGCCTGTCTGCAAGTCCCGGTCGATGATGTCGCGGATGAAATTTGAAGCGGGGCGACTGGATTCGGAGTCGGAAGTCATGGTCGGCAGACAGCGGGTTGAGGGAAAGCCGCTATGTTACCTGAAAGCGTTGTGGCCTCAAGCGATTGCGGGTTGCACGGGGAAATGCAGACATGAAAAAGGCCGGCACCCGAAGGTGCCGGCCTGACAAACGCCTTAAGCAGGGTTGTCTTACTTGGCCGGAGCAGCCGGAGCAGCCTTTTGCTGGGCAGCGGCTTCGGCCTGAGCGGCCTTCGCAGACTCGGCGGCCTTGGCCTGGGCGGCAGCCATGTCGGCCTTGAAGCGCTTCTCGGCCTCGATGCGGGCGGCTTCATAGCGGGCACGGGCTTCCTGCATGGCTTTTTGCTGTTCGGCCATGATCTGCGCACGACGCTGCTGCATCTGCTGCATCATCGGATCCTGGGGAGCGGCAAAGCCTTGCTGCGGTGCGAAACCGGCCTGCGGAGCGGGGGCGAAGCCCTGGGGGGCGCCGTAACCGTAGCCGGGAGCACCGCGGTATCCGTCGTAGCTGTTGCCGTAGTAGTTACCACGACCGTAGCTGTCGCCATAGAGGTTGCCGTAGTAGTCACCGTAGCCGCGGGTTGCGGTATCGGCATTGAAGTCGGTATCGGCATCCATGTCGGCGTTGCCGCGGCCCTTGGCGCGGAAATTCATTTCGAATTCGCCTTCACCGTCGCCACGACCGCGACCACGACCGGTACCACGGCCGGTGCCACGACCGTAGTAGTCACCGTAGCCGGTGCCATAGCCGGAACCGTCGCCATAGTAGTTGCCATAGCCGGAATTGTTGCTGTTGTCGTTGTCCCACCAGGCGGCCTGTGCCGAAGCGGTGGCGACCAGTGCGAGTGCTGCTACCAGAGTTTTGACTTTCATGATTGTTCTCCTTTGAAATGGATTTAAGAATGTTGACCCCCTCCATCGGCAGTAGCACGGTGGAAGGCGCGATATGCGTCCAACGCGATAGAGTATATAATTATATTCTAATATGTGTCAACGCAGGTTGGTTCAGGCTTGATTCAGATCAGTGTGTGCACCATAAAGGTGCATGGCCTGGCGTCAAATGGAGTAATCGTGTTCCAGGGGGGCCGTCCATTCGTCGGTGATGGTGCCGGCAGCAGCGCGTGTCTTCCGTCCGGCCCCGGGTTCAGGGGTGCCTATATAAAGAAAGCCGACGATGCGCTCGTCGGGCTTGACCCCCAGTGCCTCATGCACACTGAGATCGTAGGCGTTGCCGCCGGTCAGCCAGATCGAGCCGAAACCCAGAGCCCGACAGGCCAGCTGGATGTGCTGGGCAGCGCAACCGGCGCTGAGCAGTTGCTCGATCTCGGGGATTTTTGGGCTGTCGATGACGCGGGCGATGACGGTGACGATCAACGGTGAGCGCAGGGGTTTCTCCTTCTGCTTGCGGATGCCGTCAGCGTCTTCGGGCGTCCTGCGGCGGGCCGCCTGCTCGAACACCTCCGAGAGTTGCCGCCGGGCTTCGCCGCGTATGACCAGAAAGCGGAAGGGCTGCAGGTGGCCGTGATCCGGCGCCGACATCGCGGTTTGCAGGATCGCTTCCAGCTGCGTGTCGTCGGGAGCGGGTTCGTGCAATTGTTTCGCGGGTACGGAATGATGTTCGGTCAGGAAGGTCAAATCGTTCATCTTCGATCGCTGCCTCAATCAGTGGATCCGGAGTAGGCGGGCGCAATCCCGCTGTCAGAGTATACTACCCGGGAAAGAGAGGATGACCATGACCCCCACACGCATACCGACACTGCTCCTGCTGTGGCTGACCGCCTCAATGGCCCTGGCGGCCGAAGACTCTCCGCTGAGGAACCATCCGTCTCCCTACCTGGCGATGCATGCGGAGGATCCAGTGGCCTGGCGCCTGTGGGGGCCGGAGGTACTGGAAGAAGCCCGCAAGGACAACAAGCTGATCTTTCTGTCGCTGGGCTATTTTTCCTGCCACTGGTGCCATGTGATGCAGCGCGAGAGCTATTCCGACCCGGAGGTGGGGCGGGTGATGAATGCGTCCTTCATCCCGGTCAAGGTGGATCGTGAGCTGAGGCCGGAGTTGGACCGCCGGATGATTCGTTTCGTGGAGGCGGTGCGTGGCCAGGCCGGCTGGCCACTGAATGTCTTCCTGACCCCTGACGGCTACCCGGTGACCGGGTTCACCTATCTTCCGCGGGATGATTTTCTGAAGGTGTTGCGTTCGCTGGACGCACAGTGGAAAGAGCGCCATGCCGAAATCTCCGGCATTGCCCGCAACTACTTCGAGGAAACCGAAGCCGAGGCCTCCGGCGCCGAGCTGGTGGACCTGCCCGATCGCAACTTCGACAAGCTGGTTGATGCGTTTTTGTCCCAGGCCATGCTGGCGGCTGATGAATTGCAGGGCGGTTTCGGCGATGGCAGCAAGTTCCCCAGCTATCCCCAGCTCTCGGCTCTGCTCCAGTTGCAGAATATTCAACCCGATACAAGCCCCGAACTGCGGGATTTCCTGCGCCTGACCCTGGATGTGATGGCCAGCCGGCACCTGATGGACCACATCAATGACGGTTTTTTCCGCTATACCACCGATCCGGACTGGCAGACCCCGCACTTCGAGAAGATGCTCTACGACAATGCCCAGCTGGCCTTGCTCTATCTGCAGGCCGAGCCGGTGTTTCCCGGTCGCGGCTACCAGGGTGTGGCGCTGCGCACGCTCGACTTCATGGATCGCTTTCTGCGTGACGGCGACAGCGGTCTCTATGCCTCCAGCCTGTCCGCCGGGGATGAGCGCAATGTCGAGGGTGGTGCCTATTGGTGGACGAAACAGCAGCTGAAAGAGCTGCTCGACGAGGAGGAATATACCCATCTGCAGGCGCTGTGGGCGCTTGACACGGACTCCAGCGAAGCGTTTCTGGCGCGGCCACTGGTGGGCATAGGCGCGGATCCGGGCCGGCCCGAACTGAACCGGCGCATTCGTGAACGGCTCCGCGGTGCGTCCAGGTCACGCATGCCGGTGGATGTCAAACGCCTGGCGAGCTGGAATGCGCTGGCATTGCGCGCGCGTGTCGCCGCGGCACAGCTGGGGGATGTCCGGCACAAGCGCGCCGCCCAAGCCCTGTATCGCGCCATTGACGAACATTTCCTCGAGGGTGACGATGTGAGCCGCTTCGCCGGTGCCCATGATGTGGCGGAAACCACTCTCGAGGACTATGCCCAGATGGCCAGTGCGCTGGCCGCCTACGGGCGGGTCTTTGGCGACGACGCGGCCAACCGGCGCGCGCTCGGGCTGGCGCGACGCGCCTTCGAGCGCTATTACCGCGATGGCAACTGGTACCAAGACGACCGAAGCCTGATCCCCGGAGATCCGGGCATGGCGGTCATCCCCGATGAAGTGTTGCAGTCGCCGGCAGCGCAGCTGGTCGAAGTGGTGCTGCAGTCGAAGCAGGCCGGGCCGAAGCTGAGGGCACAGGCGCGCTCCCTGCTGCGCCGCCTGACCCGCGACATGCTGGATCTGCCCTTCTACCACGGCACTGCGATCATGCTGCGGCAGCGTTTGCAGGGCGCCGCTGAGGCGAAACGGCCGTGACCGAGCTGCTGCGCAGCCGGCAAGGCCTGTTGCTGGCGGTGCTGATGCTGACCGGCACAGAGCTGTTCGCGGTGCAAGTGCTGGTCGATATGGGGTATCTGCGGCAATTGCTGGAGCAGGACAGCAGTCATGTGTCGCTGCTGATTCTGGTCATCTATGCCCTGGCGTCGCTGTGGTTTGTCATCGACAGTGCCCGCGTCAGCCGTTTGTTCGATGCCCTTGGGAGCCCGGAGTCCGGCGCGGAGGATGGCTTGCTCGTCCATTACCGCCGGCAGCTCTCCGAAACGGCCACCCCCGACCAGCGCGATGCCCTGCTGCAGGTGCTGGAAACCCGGTTGCGCGGGCGTTACGCCTTCGGTTTCATTGTGGCCGACCTGATGCTCAAGCTGGGCATATTGGGAACGGTGATCGGTTTCATTCTGATGCTGGGCTCTCTGACCGACCTCAACAGCGTCGACATCACCGTCATGCAGACCCTGCTGGCGGAGATGAGTGCGGGCATGAAAGTGGCGCTGTACACCACACTGAGCGGACTGATCGCCGGCATTCTGCTCAATTTCAAGTTCAATGCGCTGGACTGGTCCGTGGATCACCTGGTCAATGACCTGCGCGAGCAGATGCAGGGCGCATGATCGGCTCGGCGCGCAACCGGCAGTTGTCGGATCCGTTTACCGACCTGCTGTTCAATACGCTGCTGGGCTTCAGCCTGTTGTTCTTCATCTCCATCATGTTCATGAACCCGATCGCCAAGCTGGGGAATGTCAACTTCAAGGCCGAGTACATCATCACCGTGACCTGGCCCGACGACCAACCCGACGATGTGGATGTCTGGGTCGAGGACCCGAACGGCAACCTGCTGTCCTACCGTGACAGCGATGTCGGCTGGCTGCACCTGGACCGGGACGACCAGGGCGATCTCAATGACACCATCGTGATCAACGGTGTGGAGACGGTGTACCCGATCAACCAGGAGGTGGTGACCATACGCGGAATCGTCTCCGGTGAGTACATCGTCAACCTGCAGTATTACAAGAGCAGCACCGGACAGGCGGTGCCGGTAACGGTGAAGATCGAGAAGGTCAATCCGTCGCTCAGGGTGGTCTATGTGGACAAGGTCCTGTTGCAGAAGGAGGACGACGAGGTCACCGTGTTGCGTTTCACACTGGATGCCAATGGCGAGGTGGCGGATATCAACCATCTGCCGAAGACATTCACCAATTACGGACTGGAGGTGCTGGAATGACGCTTGCCCTGCTCGGACTGACCGCGGGTTTCATCCTGCTGTCGCTGATGCTGTTCTTTCTGTGGGTCCGCTCATCCTTGCCGCAGTCCTGGAAGTGGCTGGCGCTGATCGCTTTGCTGGGATTCTTCTGGATCGAATACACCTCCCTGCAGCGTTACGCCGGCTGGCCGACCACCGAAGCCCTGCCCGAGCGCTTCCGGCTGATTGCCAGTGAGGTGGCGGAACCGGACAAGAAGACCCGGGAGGACGGGCTGATGTACTGGTGGCTGCAGGACCTGGATCATCCCGAACGGCCACCGCGGGTGTACCGGCTGCCCTATGAGGCGAAAGTCCATGAACAGAGTGCCCAGGTGCTGCAGGAACAGGCCAAGGGGGCGGCCTGGGTGGGCAAGCGCAGCGCGCGCGGCGGGGGTGCCGGCAATGGCCTGGGTGTCGAGTTCGAACGCATCCGCAAGAACCGGCTCAACCCGAAGGGCGATGCCGGCTGAATCTGCTCAGTCGAACCAGGGGCAGGGTTGTTGCTGTTGCTCCCACTGGCGCAGCAGGTCCTCATACAGCTCGATGGCTGCATCCCGTTCGTCCGGAGTCAGCGCCTGGTTTCTGAGGCAGGCTTCGGTTTCGCGCAGGAACTGTTCGATGTTGGCGGGTGTCATCATGGGCTTTGATATACTCTCGGGTTTCTCGTCCCGCACATCGTCGCGCTGCATGATGACGGCGCGATGACAAAAAACCGACCGAATGCCATGACCCGTGATCTCAAGCTCGACAACACCGAATTGGAGCGCCTGGTGCTGCAGGAAAACATCGTCAGCGCCGTGGGCCTCGACCCGCGCAAGCTGCAGATCGGCCTCAAGGGCGACCCTTCGCTGCGCGAGACCGCGATGGACCGCTGCCGCTACGAAAGCGAGCTGGACCGCGTGTTCGACCGGCTGGAACCGGTGTTCGAGGATCTCCTCCTGCGGCGCGGTCTGTACCGGCTGTTCATCGGCTTCAACAACAGCGAGATCCGAACCTGCTCGATCTTCGACCCGCTGCGCGAAGAGATCCACCAGGCCGAAAAACTGGCTTCTCCGGATTATGTGGAGCGGCATTTCCCGAAGATTCCCTATGACCGCAAGACCGACATCATGCGCCAGCTGTACGCGGCGCTGATGAAATCCGACCTGTGGGACTACATGCCGCCGCACTGGCAGCGCCTGACCCAGAACCGGCACAAGTTCTGGCAGCCGATGAGCGAAGACGAGGTCCTGCGCGTGCTGCGCCATCTGCGGGTCCTGCGCAACCTGCCGGAATACTACCTGCGCAATTTTTCCATCTCCACGGTGCAGTCGGTGGTGCGGCTGCAGTTCAACTGCGATGGCACCCAGATCATCCACGCCGCGGATTTCGATGCCTTCATCGAAGAAAACCTGCCCTAGAAACGGAGCACCCATGACCGAATACCGAGTCGGCAGCCGCAATCCGGCGGGCCATTACTTCGACATCGAGCTGCACATCGACCGCCCCGATCCGGCGGGTCAGGTGCTGCGTCTGCCGGCATGGATTCCCGGCAGCTACATGATTCGCGATTTCGCCCGCCATGTGGTCGAGATCGATGCGGAAACCGCCGCGGGTCAGGTGGAGCTGACCCAGATCGACAAGTCCGCCTACCGTCTGCCGCCGCTGGAAGAGCCGGTCATTGTCCGCTACCGGGTCCATGCCTGGGATCTGTCGGTGCGCGGCGCACACCTTGACCTGACCCACGGGTTCTTCAACGGCACCAGCCTGTTCTTCGAGGTGGAAGGGCAGGGGGATGCTCCCTGTCGGGTGGTCATCGAAGCGCCGCAGCATGCGGACTGCTGCGACTGGGAACTGGCCACCCGTCTGCCGCGTGTGGAAGGGACGGAGTTCGGTTTCGGCGTCTTCGAAGCCGAGAACTACGCCCAGCTGATCGATTGTCCGGTGGAAATGGGCCGTTTTCGTCGTTTCGATTTCGAGGCTGGAGGCGTGCGGCATGACATGGTGCTGACCGGGCACTTCGACTGCGACGAAGAGCGGCTGAAACGGGACCTCATCCGCATCTGTGCTCATGAGATCGAGCTGTTCGGCGGGAAAGCGCCCTTCGAACGCTACCTGTTCCTGGTCACCGTCACTGGCGACGGCTACGGCGGTCTCGAGCACCGCGACAGCACCGCGCTGATCTGCTCGCGCGACGATCTGCCCCGGCCCGGCATGAAGGAAGATGAAACCACCGAAGGTTACCGGCGCTTTCTCGGGCTCTGCAGCCACGAGTATTTCCACAGCTGGAACATCAAGCGCATCATGCCGACGGTGTTTCTCCGGCCGGACCTTTCGCAGGAGGTCTATACCCCGCTGCTGTGGGCCTTCGAAGGCATCACCTCCTACTACGACGATCTGGTGCTGCTGCGCAGTGGCTGCATCACCCTGAAGGACTACCTCGGGCTGCTGGCACAGACCATCACCCGCGTGCGACGCAGCCCCGGCCGGCTGCGCCAGAGTGCGGCCGAATCCAGCTTCAATGCCTGGACCAAATTCTACAAGCAGGACGAAAACGCCCCCAACGCCATCATCAGCTACTACGCCAAGGGCTGCCTGATCGCCCTGTGCATCGACCTGCGCATGCGGCAGCGTTCCGGCGGACGGCTCAGTCTCGACGACCTGATGCGCGCGCTGTGGCAGGACTGGCTGCAGGGCAAACGCGGCATCGGCGAGCGGGACATTCAGCAGCGCATCAATACCCTGCTGGGCGAGGATCTGAATCGGGAGCTGGAGCAATGGATCGATCAGCCGGGCGAGCTGCCGCTCGAAGAGCTGCTGCCTGAAATCGCTTTGCGCCTGCACTGGCGGCCGGCGGCCGACAGCCAGGACAAGGGTGGCTGCAGCGATGCGCCGCCCCGGCGCTGGTGGCTGGGCGCCCAGATCAGGGAAGAGGGCGATGGGCTGTGCCTGCAATCGGTGATCGAAGATTCCCCGGCGCAACGCGCCGGTCTGGCGGCCGGTGACCGGCTGATCGCCATCGACGGCCTGCGCGCCACCCGGTCCTGGCACGACCGCTGGCTGAGGCAGGCCCGGAATGCGGAAGACCATGAGCTGCTGGCCTTCCGTGGCGATGTGCTGGTTCGCGCCGAGGTTCGCCTGCAGCCGGCCGAGGCGGACACTGCCTGGCTCGAAGTGATCGATGAGCAGGCGCCGGCATTGCGCCAGTGGATGGGTGCGTGAGCACGGACATGTCCCGACCGCAGGATGCCATTGATGCCGCCGCCTTGCAGTGCGCCCTGCAACCCCGTTTGTCGCGTCCGCTGCAGGTGCTGCACCTGGCCGAGACCGCCTCGACCAACCGCGAATGTCAGCAGCGGCTGGAACAGGATGGAGGGGGTGAACGGCTGTGGGTGATCTGCGCCGACCGTCAAACCGCCGGCCGTGGCCGCCGGGGCCGCGTCTGGCACTCCCGACGGGACGACAACCTCTATTGCTCGATCGGGCTGGTGCGACAGCTGCCGGCGCAGACCCTGGGGCTGTTGCCGTTGCTGACCGGCGTGGTGCTGGCCGAGCGACTGCGCGCCCTGGGCTTTGACCGGCTGGGCCTGAAATGGCCCAACGACCTGCTGGCCGATGGCCGCAAACTGGGCGGCATACTGATCGAAAACCGTCCGCTGGGCGGCGATCGTCATGCGCTGACCATCGGCTTCGGCATCAATCTGCGGCTCGATGAACAGGACCACGAGTGCATCGGTCAGCCGGCCGGGTGTCTCAGCGATTTGGGAATAGCCCCCCCGCGTCATCAGTTGCTCAATGAATTGCTGAAACACCTGCTGCCCGAGCTCGCAGGCTTTGGGGCCGGGCACTCGGACGCCCTGCTGCGGCGTTTCGCGGCACTCGATGTACACGCGGGCAGGACGGTGCGTCTGGTTGACGGTGAGCGCCAGTGGCGCGGTCGCTGTCTGGGCGTCGATGAGCAGGGGCGGCTGAGGGTCGAGATCGACGGGCGGGAACGGTGCTTCAGCGCGGCCGAGATCTCCCTGCGCGGAGCGGACGGAGGCGGCCATGCTGCTGCTTGATGCCGGCAACAGCGCGCTCAAGTGCCTGCACCCCGGAAGCGGAGAGCGCTGGCGCTTCGACTGGAGCCAAGAGTGGGTGTGGCAGCAGATCAGCGACGGCTTCATCGAGCTGGGCGCGCAGCCTGCCTGGCTGGCCAGCGTGGTACCCGAAGCGCTCACCGCGCGCATCGAGGCAAGCTGGAACGCGCTGTATCCCGAACAGCCGGTGCGCCGCTTGCACAGCCTGCCGTCCCTGGGCGGGCTGAACAACGGCTACCATCGGCCGGAGCAGCTGGGGGTTGATCGCTGGCTGGCGATGGTGGCTGCCTTTCACCGCCCGCTTGGTGATTGCATCATCGTCGATGCCGGCAGCGCCATCACCGTGGATCTGCTTTCGCGCTCGCAGGGGCACCTGGGCGGCGCCATCCTGCCCGGTCGGCATACCGACCGACCGCGCTTTCATGCTCTGTTTCCGCAGATCGATTTCACCGACCCGGGGCTGACGCCATCGCCGGAACCGGGACGCAGCACACGGGAGTGCCTGCACCCGGTGGGCGGCCGGTCGCTGCTGCCTCATCTGTCCGGGGTATTGCAGCGTTGGCGCGGTCGGCTCGAAGAACCGGTGACCGTGCTGATCGGCGGTCAGGATGCCGCCTGGCTCGCCGAACGGCTGCCGATGGACGGGCATGTCGATCAGGATCTTGTTTTCGAAGGCATGTTGCGCCAGATCGAGGCTCTGGGATAATCGCCTGCCCATGAAAGCCTTCTTCTACCTGTTGCTGCTGACCAACCTGCTGTTTCTGCTGGTGCAGTGGCTGTACCCCTATGCCCAATGGGCGCCCGATCCGAAGCCATTGCCGGCGGCGGAACGCTTGCGTCTGCTGGGCGAAGCGGCCAGTGCCGTCAGCGGTGGCGCGGATGAACCGCAGCCTGCTGATCCGCTCGCAGACGCCCGCAGCGGTGGACTCTGTTACACCCTGGGGCCCTTTAAGGAGCAGACCGAGGCCCAGGAAGCGGCGCGCCGTCTGCGTGACGCCGGCATCGAGGCCAGCCTGCGCCCCAGCAAGGAGCAGGAGTACATGGGGGTGATGGTCTACCTGGGGCCGCATGACAGCCGCCAGCAGGCGAGGGCGGTGGCCCGTGAGCTGGGCGAGAAGGGCGTGCGCGACTACATCATCTTCAGTGATCCCGACAAGCCCAATGCCCTGTCGCTGGGCGTGTTCGGACTTAAGAAGAATGCCGAGCGGCGCAAGGCGCAGCTGGAGAAACTGGGCTATCAGCCGAAGACCGAACTGCGCTACCGCCAGCGCACCATCTACTGGCTCGACTATGCACAGGCCGAACCGCCGCCGCTACGCGACTGGATCGATCGAATGAAGACCGAGCGCGGCCTCTCGCGCATTCGCCGCCAGTGCGCAGAGGCCATACCGTCCGCGGTTGATTAGGTCCGGCAAAGGCTCTAGAATCGCCACTCGTTTTTGCCGGGCAGGCGCTGCTGTCGCCGGGCAAGGCCGCGCCGGCATAGCTCAATTGGTAGAGCAACTGACTTGTAATCAGTAGGTCCGGGGTTCGACTCCTCGTGCCGGCACCATGCATCCAGCCACCCGCTGTCGTGATTCGGCGGGTGGCCATTTTCCCTCCTTAATTCTCGCCGCCGATGAACTACCGACGCTTGGGTCATACCGAACTCAGGGTTTCCGAATACGGATTCGGTGCCTGGGGCATCGGCGGCGACAGCTACGGGCCGGTGGCACGCGCCGATGCCCTGTCGGCCTTGACGGTGGCCGAGGAGCTGGGCTGCAACCTGGTGGACACGGCGGCGGTCTATGGCGCATCGGAAGCGATCATCGGAGAATTCCTCAAGGGCCGTCGCGACCGATGGATTGTGGCCAGCAAATATTCCTTCCAGAAGGAAGGGCTGGAAAAGACCCTGGAGCAGCAGCTCAGGCGGCTGGGTACCGATTACATCGACTTCTACCAGTTGCACGCGGCGCCGCCGCAGACCGACGAGGTGTACCGCCGGCTGGAGCGGCTGAAGGCATCCGGCAAGGTCCGTTACCTGGGGGTGTCGCTGTACAGTGAAGACAGCATTCGCCAGGTGCTCGCCGACGACCGCATCGACGGCTTTCAGGTGGCGTTCAACCTTGTCGATGTCCAGCCCTACCGGCAATGCCAGCCGGAGATTGCCGCCGCCGGCAAGGGCGTGCTGATTCGTTCCAGCCTCAAGTCAGGCCTGCTCACCGGGAAATACGCTCCGGGCGCCCGCTTCGATCCGCAGCGGGATCATCGCGCCAGGGACATGACAGCCGATGAAATCGATCGTACACTGCGCTGGCTCGAGTCGTTCCGGTTTCTCGAACAAACCGAAGGTTCGCTGCTGCAGGCTGCCGCGCGTTACCCGCTGGCCTTCGACAGCACCAGTTCGGTACTGCTGGGCGCGCGCAACGCCGAACAGGCCCGCATCAATTTTGGCGAGATTCCCGCGCGTCCGCTGTCGCCCGAGAGCCTGCAGCGCATCGAGGACACCCAGCGCCGCCTGGGCATCGGCCGGGTCAACCCGCTGCGGCGATGGGCCGGGCGGTTGCTGCGGACTCTGCGCGGTTGAGCTGCCTGCGCGCCTTGTGGCGCCGGCGCAGCGAATGATTTGCCGGCATAGCTCAGTTGGTAGAGCAACTGATTCGTAATCAGTAGGTCGGAGGTTCGACTCCTCTTGCCGGCACCATATTATTAACCCGGCAAGTATCTACATCGTGTTCAGCCCGCTCGCGCTCGTTCGCGGCAAGGCATCGGTGCGCCGCTGCAGTCATTCTGCAGCAAGCGCCGATAACACCGTCCGCGGGCGAGCGCGTGCGGGCCTCGCTCTTGTGTTTTCAACAGGTTAGGGGCTTCAAGAATGAACCAGCTCGGTGTTGCCCGCAGGGATGCGGGCAAGGGGCGAGAGCAGGATGCGTTAAGCTTTGCGGCGCTTGCCAAGGGAATGACCCTTGCCTGCGCGCCGCGCCTTGATCCGGCCCATTCTTGAAGCCCTGAATACGATGTAGATACTTGCCGGGTTAATAGTTACGCGGTTTGCGAATGCGTTCACTCCCCGGGCAGGCCCGCCCGGGCTATCCTCGCCCCTCGATCAATCGCCGGAGTGCGAAGCCGATGCTGGAATTCCTCTTCTTTGTCAGCCTGCTGGGGGTGGTCTACAGCTATTTTCTCTATCCGCTGCTGTTGCTGCCGTTTCAGGGGCGCAACCGCCTGCAGCCGGATCTGCCGTCCGGAGAGCCGCCGATGATGACCTTCATCATCACCGCCTACAATGAGGAAGCGGGGATTGCCGACAAGATAGAGGACACGCTGAAGGCCCGTTATCCGCAGGGGCGGCTGGAAATATTGGTCGCTTCCGACGGTTCCACCGACCGCACCAACGCCATCGTCGAGGGCTACGCCGACCGTGGCGTGGAGCTGGTCGATGTGCCGGACCGAAAGGGCAAGGAAAATGCCCAGTGGCACGCCATCCGCCGGGCTCGGGGCGAGCTGCTGGTGTTCTCCGATGTATCGACCCGCATCGAGGAATCGGCGCTGGAGCGCATCGCCGAGGATTTCTGCATCTCCCGCGTCGGTGCGGTGTCCAGCGAAGACCGGTTCATTACCGAGGACGGCAAGATCGCGGGCGAAGGCGCCTATGTGAAGTACGAGATGTGGCTGCGCAAGCTGGAGAGCTCGGCCTACAGCCTGGTCGGACTCAGCGGCTCCTTCTTCGCCTGTCGCGCCGAGATCGCCGAGGACTGGAACACCGGCATACCCAGCGACTTCAATACCGCCATCAACTGCGTGCGCAAGGGGCGGATCGCCATTACCGACCCGCAGCTGCTCGGCTTCTACCCCAACCTGAAAGACGAGAGCCGCGAGTTCCAGCGCAAGGTGCGCACCGTGCTGCGCGGCATGGCGGCGCTGTTCCATGATCCGTCGCTTCTCAACCCGCTCCGCTACGGGTTCTTCTCCTTCGAGCTGATCAGCCACAAGCTGATGCGCTGGCTGGTGCCCGGGTTCATGCTCGCCACGCTGCTCATCAATCTGTTGCTGCCCTGGACCGGATTCTACGGCCTGATTCTGGCCGCCCAACTGGGGTTCTATGGCCTGGGTGCGGCGGCCTTTGTCAACACCGGACTGCGCGAGCACAAACTGATCAAGCTGATCTATTTCTTCATCCAGGTGAACCTGGCCATCGCCCAGGCCTGGACGCTGTATCTGCGTGGTCAGCGCATCGCCCGCTGGGAGCCTTCCAAGCGATGAAGGTGATGCAACTCGCCTCCGGCGACCTGTGGGCTGGTGCCGAGGTGCAACTCTTCTATCTGGCGCGGGCG
>JALSKD010000109.1 GCA_026989015.1 Gammaproteobacteria bacterium | reverse complement strand
CAGGATGTGATCGGTCTTGATCATGCCGGACTTGGTGCTGACCGTGCAGCCTTCCACCAGCGGCAGCAGGTCGCGCTGCACGCCCTCGCGGGAGACATCGGAGCCGCTGGTTTCCTGGCGCTTGGCGACCTTGTCGATCTCGTCGATGAAGACGATGCCGTTCTGTTCGGCGTTTTCCAGTGCGCGGGCCTTCAGTTCGTCCTCGTTGATTAGCTTGGCCGCCTCCTCGTCGATCAGGTGCTTGAGGGCATCCTTGACCGGCAGCTTGCGGCTGCGGGTCTTGCCCGCGCCCAGATTCTGGAACAGGCCCTGCAGCTGGCTGGTCATCTCTTCCATGCCCGGCGGCGCCATGATCTCGACGCCCAGCGACGGGCTGCGCAGCTCGATCTCGATTTCGCGGTCGTCGAGCTTGCCTTCGCGCAGCATCTTGCGGAATTTCTGCCGGGTATCGCTGCCCCGGTCGTCCTCGGCTTCCTGCTGGAAGCTGGCCGGGCGCGGAAGCAGGGCGTCGAGGATGCGTTCCTCGGCGGCGTCCTCGGCGCGGTGGCGCACCCGCTCGATTTCGGTCTCGCGCATCATCTTCACCGAGACATCGACCAGATCGCGGATGATCGACTCCACATCGCGGCCGACATAGCCCACTTCGGTAAACTTGGTGGCCTCGACCTTGATGAACGGCGCCCGCGCCAGCCGTGCCAGCCGGCGCGCGATCTCGGTCTTGCCGACACCGGTGGGACCGATCATCAGAATGTTCTTGGGCGTGATCTCGTTGCGCAGCGACGGATCCACCTGCTGACGGCGCCAGCGGTTGCGCAGGGCGATGGCCACCGCGCGCTTGGCCTGGTCCTGACCGATGATGTGCTTGTCCAGTTCCTGCGTGATTTCACGCGGCGTCATGGGGGTAGAGATGCTGTCTTCCACGGCCTGCCTCAGTAGTCGAGTTGCTCGATGGTGCGGTTGTGATTGGTGTAGATGCAGATGTCGCCGGCAATGGCCAGCCCTTTTTCGACGATGGCACGCGCATCGAGATCGCTGTTGTCGAGCAGCGCGCGGGCTGCGGCCTGGGCGAAGGGGCCACCGGAGCCGATGGCCATCAGGTCGTCTTCCGGCTCGATCACATCGCCGTTGCCGGAGATGATCAGAGACGCTTCCTTGTCGGCGACGCAGAGCAGGGCCTCGAGCTTGCGCAGCACGCGGTCGGTACGCCAGTCCTTGGCCAGCTCCACTGCGGCGCGCACCAGGTGGCCGCTGTGTTTCTCCAGCTTGCCCTCGAACAGTTCGAACAGGGTGAAGGCATCGGCGGTGCCGCCGGCGAATCCGGCGATGACCTGGCCCTTGAGCAGGCGGCGCACCTTGCGCGCATTGCCCTTCATCACGGTGTTGCCCATGGTCACCTGGCCGTCACCGCCGATGACCACCGAGTTGCCCCGGCGCACGGAAAGAATGGTGGTGCCTCTGAATTGTTCCACGCTGTCACCTCGGTGGGTTGGTCCCGAACGGGAGCGGATTCTAACGCAAAAGAAAGCGGCAATTCCGTGATATGCGGGCGGTATTGAAGGAAATCAAGCGCCGCGCGGTTTTTTGCACGCGCGGGGATGGGCGGCGTCATAGACCCGGGCCAGATGCTGGAAATCGAGGTGGGTATAGACTTGGGTGGTGGCAATGTCGGCATGACCCAGCAGCTCCTGTACCGCGCGCAGGTCGGCGCTGGATTCGAGCAGGTGGGTGGCGAAGGAGTGGCGCAGCATGTGCGGGTGCAGCGGGCGTTCCAGACCCTGGGCCCGAACCAGTGCATCGAGCCGTTGCTGGATGCCGCGGTGGGACAGCCGTTGCCCCAGCCGGTTGACGAACAGTGCCGGCTCGGCCGGGTCGCGCAGCAGGCCAGGGCGCGCCCTGAGCCAGCGTTCGAGGGCGGCGATCGCCTTGCCGCCGACGGGCAGCTGCCGTTGCTTGCGCCCCTTGCCGGTGACGATCAGCTGCCGTTCGCTGAAATCGATGTCACGCACATCCAGTGACGTCAGTTCGGCCAGACGCAGGCCGGAGGAGTACATCAGCTCGAACATCGCCAGGTCACGCCGGCGCAAGGGCGGGTCATCGTCACGGGCGTGCAGCAGCTGTTCCAGCTGCTCGATGTCGGCCGTGTCCGGCAGCTTGCGTTCGGCTTTCGGGGCGCGTACATCCTGGGCCGGATTCAACGTCGCCAGGCGGTGACGTATCAGGTGGCGGTAGAAACCGCGTATCGATGACAGGCCACGGGCAATGGTGGGCGCGGAACAGCCCTGGCGGTAACGCTCGGCGGCGTGGGCGGCCACGGTTTCGTGATCGACACGGCGCCAGTCGTCGATGCCGCGCTGGTGCAGAAATGCGGCGAAGCGTTGCAGATCCCGACGGTAGCCGGACAGGGTATGGGGCGACATGCGCCGTTGATGCTGCAGCGCGGCGAGGTAGTCATCGATCGCCGGCTGGAGCGGCATGTTCAGTCGATGAACTGGCTGATC
>JALSKD010000108.1 GCA_026989015.1 Gammaproteobacteria bacterium | reverse complement strand
ATTACCATATCCTGATGGATTGCCTCGGTTACCTCAGTTAACATCACACCGACTCAAGCGAGGTCGCCGGGCTGGTTCAAAGCGGCATCGGTACGCATTTCGGTCGCTCTCCAGCCGGTTTCCGCCAGAAACAGCACGGCATAGATCACGAAAAACATCAGGAAATCGCGGTGCTCGAACAGGGCGATCGACATGCCAAACACGGCATAACCCAAAACCAGCATCAAGCCGGCCACCGATACAAAGCGGATTCTCCCTCCCGGATCATGGCGGGTCACGGCAAACCGGTAACCCAGCAGCAGAAACAGGGCCAGAAGCGTGACCACGCCAACACTGCCGCGCGTGGCCGCGTGGAGCAGGAGCTCGTTGTGGGGATTTTTCCACCAGATCACCTCTACAGAAAGCCTCTCCTTGTTCGCTTCATAATATTTTTTGGAATATTCATGGTATCTACCAACACCAACGCCCATAAACGGATGTTTGTCAAAGGCGCTGAGGGCGGTTTCGAACATGTCCAGACGTGCTCCCAGTGATGTCTTTGAGTTTCCTTGAACGAAATACTTCTCCAAGTCAGCCCTGGCCTGGCCGAAACGCTTGCCCATATCAAGGCCTGGCAGGGTCATCAGGCCCGCAAGGCCCAGGGCAATGCCTCCCACAACCGCAGCCTTGTAGCCCCGGCTCTTCCCTTTGAGCAGCGGCAGCAACGAAACAGCCAGCAACAGCGGTGCCGCCAGCCAGCCGCCGCGGCTCAGAGACAATACGCTGGCCAGTATGCCCGCCACGAAAGCGCCGATACCGATTGCCCGAGCAAGTCGATTGATGCCATCCAGATACAGCGCGCCTGCAAGCGCGATAAAGCCCAGCAGCAACGACAGGTCGCCAAACCGGATCGGATGCATGACTCCATTTGCGCGGTCCGGCGATTTCCACCCCAGTTCTTCAACCAGTTTGAGCTCCTCCAACATTGCCCGCCCAAAGGCCACCCAGGCGCCGATGACCAGTCCCAGCCAGACAATCTCCATCTTCGGACGCAGATGACGGAACAGAAAAAACACGGGAACGGCCAGCAGGAACCAGCTGTACTTGGCGATGCGGCCCTTGGCCTCCGGGTCGAAGCCGATCCCGGCCCAGGACAGCCAGGCCACAATGGTAATCGAGGCAAAGGCCAGCAGCACCCATCGATCGATCCGTTCCAGCGATCTGAAGGACAAACGGTAACGCCCGGCCAGCACACCGAGCAGTGAGAGAAGGAACAGCACCCCGAAGTATTCGGAGCGAATACCGTCATAGACGAACATGGTGGCCGGGTAGACCAGCAGCACCGTATAGGCACCCAAAGCCATCAGGCGGTCAAAGGTACTCCGTGAATGCGTCAAGGGCTCACCTCGGTAGGGCCGGGAAGGCACTCCCGGCAGGGGGTCATCACGGCAGGCAGTCGTTGCCCTCCCGTTCCATTGATGCCCCGGCCCCCGCGCGGGAGATCCGGTGCATCAGGCGGCGGGAAGTATAGTAAAATGTCCGGTTTCCCGCAGCCTCAAATACCCTCAACCCATGGATTCCATCATCATCCGCGGCGCCCGCACCCACAATCTGAAGAACATCGACCTGTCACTGCCCCGTGACAAGCTGATCGTGATCACCGGGTTGTCGGGCTCAGGCAAATCCTCCCTGGCCTTCGACACCATATTTGCCGAAGGACAGCGCCGGTATGTGGAGTCGTTGTCCACCTACGCCCGACAATTCCTGTCGGTGATGGAGAAGCCCGATATCGATCACATCGAGGGCTTGTCGCCGGCCATCTCCATCGAGCAGAAGACCACCTCCCACAACCCGCGTTCGACGGTGGGCACGATTACCGAGATCCACGACTACCTGCGCCTGCTGTTCGCCCGGGCCGGCATTCCGCGCTGCCCCGAGCATGACATCGCGCTGGAGGCCAGCACCATCAGCCAGATGGTGGATCAGGTGATGGCACTGCCTTCGGATCTGAGGCTGATGCTGCTCGCGCCGGTCGTCTCCGAACGCAAGGGCGAGCATGTGCAGCTGCTGGAAAACCTGCAGCGCCAAGGCTTTCTGCGCGCCCGCATCGATGGCGAAATCCACGAGCTGGACAACCCGCCGCGGCTCGACCTGCGCCGCAAGCACAGCATCGAAGTGGTGGTCGACCGCTTCAAGGTCCGCGAAGACCTCAAACTGCGCCTGGCCGAATCCTTCGAAACCGCGCTCAACCTCAGCGACGGCATCGTGCGTATCGCGGCAATGGACCCGGACTCAGACTTTGACGAGCTGACCTTCTCCGCCAATTTCGCCTGCCCCGAGTGCGGCTACGCACTCAACGAGCTGGAACCGCGGCTGTTTTCCTTCAACAGCCCGGTTGGCGCCTGCCCGGAATGCGACGGCATCGGCACCATGCAGTTTTTCGACCCCGATCGCGTGGTCAAGGACCCATCCCTGAGCATGGCTGGTGGCGCCATTCGTGGCTGGGACCGGCGCAACGGCTACTATTTCCAGATGCTGTTGTCGCTGGCGCGTCATTACGACTTCGATGTGGACACGCCCTTCGAGGAATTGCCGCGCGAACTCCGTGAGGTCATTCTCCATGGCTCCGGAAGCGAAGTCATCGAATTCGTGTTCACCAACGAGCGCGGCGACCGCCGCGTACAGAAGCACCCTTTCGAAGGCATTCTGCCCAACATGAAGCGCCGCTACCGTGAGACCGACTCCAATGTCGTGCGCGAGGAACTGGCGCGCTATTTGTCCGACTCCGCCTGCCAGGCCTGTGGCGGGCATCGTCTCAACAAGGCGGCACGGCATGTGTTCATCGAGGGCGTCAACCTGCCGCAGATCAGCGAGCTGTCGATCGAGGACGCGCTGGATTTTTTCGAACGGCTGGACATCCCCGGCGCCCGCGGCCAGATCGCCGCCAAGATTACCAAGGAGATCCGCGAACGGTTGCGTTTCCTGGTCAATGTCGGGCTCGACTACCTCAGCCTGGGGCGCAGCGCCGATACCCTGTCCGGCGGCGAGGCGCAGCGCATCCGTCTGGCCAGCCAGATCGGCGCCGGCCTGGTCGGCGTCATGTACATCCTCGACGAGCCGTCCATCGGGCTGCATCAGCGCGACAACGACCGCCTGCTGAAGACCCTCACCTACCTGCGCGATCTGGGCAATACCGTCATCGTCGTCGAGCATGACGAGGATGCCATCCAGGCCGCCGACCACATTGTCGATATCGGCCCCGGCGCGGGCGTGCACGGCGGCGAGGTCATCGCCACCGGTACCGCCCAGGAAATCGCTGCCAACCCCGATTCACTGACCGGCCAGTACCTTTCCGGCCAGCGCAGCATCCCGTTGCCTGCGCAGCGCCGTCCGCGCGACCCCGAACGCCTGGTACGCATCCACGGCGCCCGTGGCAACAACCTCAAGTCGGTGGATTTCGAACTGCCGGTCGGCCTGTTCACCTGCATCACCGGCGTATCCGGTTCCGGCAAATCGACCCTGATCAACGAAACCCTGTACAAGCTCGCGGCCAACGCCATCAACGGCTCAAGCTACGCCGCCGCTCCCTGCCGCGGATTCGAGGGGCTGGAGCACTTCGACAAGGTGATCGACATCAACCAGAGTCCGATCGGCCGCACACCCCGCTCCAACCCGGCCACCTACACCGGCCTGTTCACGCCGATACGCGAGCTTTTCGCCGGCACCCAGGAGGCGCGCTCCCGAGGCTACAAGCCCGGCCGTTTCAGCTTCAATGTCAAGGACGGCCGTTGCGAAGCCTGCCAGGGCGATGGCGTGACCAAGGTGGAGATGCACTTCCTGCCCGATGTGTACGTCACCTGTGATGTCTGCAAGGGCAAGCGCTACAACCGCGAAACCCTCGACATCACCTACAAGGGCAAGAACATCCATCAGGTGCTGGAAATGACGGTCGAGGACGCGCTGGACTTTTTCAAGGCAGTGCCGGCGCTGCGGCGCAAGCTGGAAACCCTGATGGATGTCGGTCTCAGCTACATCACCCTGGGCCAGAACGCCACCACCCTGTCCGGCGGCGAGGCACAGCGCATCAAGCTCTCACGGGAACTCTCCAAGCGCGATACCGGACGCACCCTGTACATCCTCGACGAACCCACTACCGGCCTGCACTTCCATGACGTGGAGCAGCTGCTCAAGGTTCTGCATCGCTTGCGCGATCACGGCAACACCATCGCCGTCATCGAGCACAACCTGCATGTCATCAAGACCGCTGACTGGATCATCGATCTGGGGCCGGAAGGCGGTGCCAAGGGCGGCGAAATCATTGCCGCCGGCACCCCTGAAGAAGTGGCGACCGTCGAGGGTTCCTATACCGGGCGATACCTGCGCCCATTGTTGGGCTGCAAGTAAAACCCGTATGAGAAAAAACGGGACATCGGTCATTGCCCCGGAAACCGACCCGTGGCACCCTGAGGCACACACATTCACCGAAATAGAACACATGACCCAGACCATCAACTGTTTCAAGGCCTACGACGCCCGGGGCAAGGTCCCCGATGAACTCAACGAGGACATCGCCTACCGCATCGGGCGCGCCACCGCAGAATTCCTCAAACCGCGCAGCATCGCCGTCGGGCGCGATGTCCGCCAGAGCAGCGATGCCCTGTTCAACGCCCTCAGCCAGGGCCTGATGGACAGCGGTGTCGATGTCCTCGACTTGGGCATCTGCGGCACCGAACAGGTCTATTTCGCCGCCTTCCATCTCGATCTGGACGGCGGCATCATGATCACCGCCAGTCACAACCCTGTGGACTACAACGGATTCAAGTTCGTGCGCGAAGGTGCCCGCCCGATCAGCGGCGACAGCGGCCTGCAGGACATCCGAAGACTGGCCGAACAAGGGACTTTCTCCGAGCCAGAACGCCAGGGTCAGATGACCCTGACCGATCTTTCAGAAGCCTATATCGATCACCTGATGAGTTACATCAGCGCGCCCAGCGAACTCAAACCGTTCAAGGTTGTCGTCAACGCCGGCAACGGTGTCGCCGGCCCGGTACTCGACCTGCTGGAACCGCTGCTGCCCTTCGAGTTCGTCAAGCTTTTCCACGAACCGGACGGACGCTTCCCCAATGGCATCCCCAATCCCCTGCTTCCCGAAGGCCGGGACGCCACCATCGAAGCCATCCGTGCACACGAGGCAGACTTCGGTATCGCCTGGGATGGCGACTTCGACCGTTGTTTCCTGTTCGACGAAACCGGGCGTTTCATCGAAGGATATTACATCGTCGGCCTGCTGGCGGCGCAGATGCTCAAGCAACATCCGGGCGAAACCGTGGTCCACGACCCGCGGCTGGTCTGGAACACCCAGGACATGGCCCGGCAACACGGTGGCGAAGCCCTGCAGAGCAAGTCCGGACACGCCTTCATGAAAGAGGCACTGCGCAAGGTCAATGCCATCTACGGCGGAGAAATGAGCGCCCACCACTTCTTCCGTGATTTCGGCTATTGCGACAGCGGCATGATCCCCTGGCTGCTGATCGCCGAGATGATGAGCCAGCAGGGCAAGAAGCTCTCGGCGCTGGTGGATGAGCGGATCGCCGCCTATCCTGTCAGCGGCGAAATCAACATGACCGTTTCGGATGCCGGCAAGGTGCTCGATGCCGTGCTTGAGCACTTCCACGGCGAAAGGTATGAGCTGGATGAAACCGATGGTATCGGCGTCAGCTTTGACGATTGGCGCTTCAACATCCGCAGCTCCAATACCGAACCGCTGCTGCGTCTCAATGTGGAAACCCGCGGCGATATCGCGCTGATGGAGGAAAAGCGCGATCTGCTGATCGACCTGATCAAACGCAACGCCTGAACCCGCCACCCCGAAACGCAAAAGGCCGGACTCAAGTGTCCGGCCTTTTTGATGCTAGAGGATGACTCCGGTTACTCAACCGGACGATCCACCAGTTCCACATAAGCCATAGGCGCCTTGTCACCGGTGCGGTAGCCGCATTTGAGAATGCGCATGTAACCGCCGGGACGCTGCTTGTAGCGCGGCCCCAGATCGGAAAACAGCTTGCCAACCATTTCCTTGTCGCGCAGGCGGGCAAAGGCCAGACGCCGATTGGCGACACTGTCTTCCTTGGCCAGGGTGATCAGCGGCTCGGCAACACGACGCAGTTCCTTGGCCTTGGGCAGGGTGGTCTTGATGACTTCATGACGGAACAGCGAAGCCGCCATGTTCTTGAACATCGCCTTGCGATGCGCGGAATTACGATTGAGCTTACGACCGCTCTTGCGATGACGCATGATAAATAACCTCGATTGAAAACTGGCTTAACTTGCTAACTTGTTGTCGTTCTCGATACTGGGCGGCGGCCAGTCTTCCAGACGCATGCCCAGCGACAGGCCGTAGGACGCCAGTACATCCTTGATCTCGGTCAGCGACTTCTTGCCCAGGTTCGGCGTTTTCAGCAGTTCGACCTCGGTGCGCTGAATCAGATCGCCGATATAGTAGATGTTCTCGGCCTTCAGGCAGTTGGCGGAACGCACGGTCAGCTCCAGATCGTCCACAGGGCGCAGCAGGATCGGGTCGATCATGGATTCGGGCTCTTCCTGAACCTCCTCTTCGGAGCCTTCGAGGTTCACGAAGACGGAGAGCTGATCCTTGAGGATGCTGCCGGCGATGCGAATCGCTTCTTCCGGATCCACGGTGCCGTTGGTTTCGATATCGATCACCAGCTTGTCAAGGTTGGTGCGCTGCTCGACGCGGGCGGTTTCGACCGAATAGGCCACCTTGGTGATCGGCGAGAAGGAGGCATCGAGTTGCAGACGGCCAAGGGCAGTTTCCTCATCGCTCAGCGCACGCTGGTTGGCCGGCTGATAGCCACGACCCTTGACCACATGCAGATCCATGTTGAACTCGGTATCCTTGTTCAGGTGGCAGATGACATAGTCAGGGTCGACGATCTCGATATCGTGATCGAGCTGGATGTCGCCGGCAGTCACCACGCCCGGGCCCTTCTTGCTGAGGGTCAGGTGAGCTTCGTCACGGTTGTGCATGGTGATGCCCACGCCCTTCAGGTTGAGCATGATGTCGATGACATCTTCCTGCACTCCGTCGATGGTCGTGTACTCGTGCAGCACACCTTCGATCTTGATGTCGACAATGGCGCAACCGGGTACCGAGGACAACAGGATACGGCGCAGGGCATTGCCCAGCGTATGGCCGAAACCACGCTCCAGCGGCTCGATGGACACCTTCGCGTGGTAGGTTTCCTGCTCCTCGACCTTGACGTTGCGCGGTTTGAGCAAATCGGGCAGTGTTTTTGATGACATAGGTAATCCGTTGATTATTTGGAGTAGAGTTCCACGACCAGAGATTCATTGATGTCAGCCGGCAGCTCGGATCGCATGGGCAGCGCCTTGAAGGTGCCTTCGAACTTGCCAGGATTGACATCGATCCAGTCCGGGAAACCGCCCTGTTCGGCCAACGCCAATGCCTCGGCGATACGCACCTGCTTGCGGGCCTTCTCACGGACGGAAACCACATCCGAGGGCTTGACCTGGTAAGAGGGAATGTTCACCACTTTGCCGTTGACCATGATCGCCTTGTGACTGACCAGCTGCCGCGCCTCGGCACGGGTGGAGCCAAAGCCCATGCGGTAGACCACATTGTCGAGCCGTGATTCCAGCAGCTGCAGCAGGTTTTCACCGGTTGAACCCTTCAGCCGGGATGCTTCCTTGTAGTAGTTGCGAAACTGCTTCTCGAGCACGCCATAGGTACGGCGCAGCTTCTGTTTTTCGCGCAGCTGCAGTCCGTAGTCGGACAGGCGCGGACGGCGGGCGTTGGCGCCGTGCATGCCCGGCGGCTGGTCAATCTTGCATTTGGTATCGATGGAACGGCGCGCGGACTTGAGGCCCAGATCGGTGCCTTCGCGGCGCATCAGTTTGCATTTGGGTCCAATATATCTTGCCATGTCTTTCTCTCCAGCCTATACCCGTCGCTTCTTCGGAGGACGGCAGCCGTTGTGGGGAATCGGGGTCACATCGTCGATGCGCGAAATCTTCATGCCAATGGCATTGAGCGCGCGAATCGCGGAATCACGTCCGGGACCCGGCCCCTTGACCATGACTTCCAGGTTCTTCATGCCCATCTCCTGCGCAGCCAGACCGGCGCGCTCGGCAGCCACCTGAGCCGCGAACGGCGTGGACTTGCGCGAACCCCGGAAGCCGGAACCTCCGGAAGTCGCCCAGGTCAGGGTGTTGCCCTGACGGTCGGTGATGGTGATGATGGTGTTGTTGAAGGTGGCGTGGATGTGTGCGACACCGTCGGACACATTGCGCTTGACCTTCTTCTTGGAGCGTTTGTCAGCAGCCATAATAAAACTCGTTTATCTCTTGATCGGACGACGGGGACCCTTGCGCGTACGCGCATTGGTCTTGGTGCGTTGGCCACGAACCGGCAGACCGCGGCGATGACGGATGCCGCGATTCGTTCCGAGATCCATCAGTCGCTTGATGTTCATGGAAATTTCACGACGCAAATCGCCTTCCACCGTGAAGTTCTGCACGATGTTGCGAATCTTGTCGATCTCTTCTTCAGTCAGTTCACGGATTTTGGTGGCCGGATCGATGCCGGCTGCCTGGCAAATCTGCTGTGAACGCGTCTTGCCAATGCCATAGATGGACTGAAGGGCAATCACCGCATGCTTGTTATCCGGTACAATTACACCTGCAATACGAGCCATAAAAACGAAATCTCCTGAACTGGGACTGATTAAAAAAGGGCGCAGATGGTATACGAAGCAACCCTTTAAATCAATACATGTTTACTTGTTGATAAAAGACGCTCAACCCTGGCGCTGCTTGTGGCGCGGGTCCTTGCAGATCACGCGAACCGCGCCGTTGCGGCGGATGATCTTGCAGTTTTTGCACATTTTCTTTACGGAAGCTCTGACTTTCATATCTACACCTGTTTCCTAGCGAACCACGCCGCTCTTGCCATAACCTTTGAAATTGGACTTCTTCATCAGGCTGTCGTACTGATGACTCATCAGATGCGCCTGTACCTGGGCCATGAAATCCATCACCACAACCACGATGATCAGCAGCGAAGTGCCACCGAAATAGAACGGAACATTCCAGAACAGAATCAGGAATTCCGGCATCAGCGATACGGCCGTTATGTACAGGGCGCCGACCAGGGTCAACCGTGACAGCACCGCATCGATGTATTCGGCGGTCTGCTTGCCCGGACGGATGCCGGGAATGAAGGCACCGGACTTCTTCAGGTTCTCCGCCGTCTCCTTGGAATTGAACACCAGAGCGGTATAGAAGAAACAGAAGAAAATGATCGCCGCCGCATAAAACATCACATACAGAGGTTGCCCGGGTGACAGCGCCGCCGAGATATCCTGCAGCCAGCGCATGCCTTCCTGTTGACCGAACCAGCTGCCGAGCGTCGCCGGGAACAGAATGATGCTGGAGGCAAAGATCGGCGGAATGACGCCGGCCATGTTCAGCTTCAGCGGTAAATGACTGCTCTGTGCCGCGTACATCTTGTTGCCCTGCTGGCGCTTCGCATAGTTGACGGTGATCCGTCGCTGCCCCCGCTCGACGAAGACGACGAAGGCGGTGACCGCCACAATACCGACCAACAGGAACAAAACGATGATCGAATTCAGCTCGCCGGTGCGCACCAGTTCCAGTGTGCCGCCAATGGCCGAGGGCAATCCGGCAACGATGCCGGCGAAGATCAACATCGAAATGCCGTTACCGATGCCCCGCTCGGTGACCTGCTCACCCAGCCACATCAGGAACAGGGTGCCGGTGACCAGCGTAACGGTAGCCGTGAACACGAAGCTGAAGCCCGGATTCACGACCAGCGCGTCGGCACCGCTGCTCTGCCCCTGCAGCGCCATAGAAATGCCGATGGACTGGAAGGTGGCCAGCACCACCGTAAAGTAACGCGTATACTGGGTGATCTTGCGGCGGCCCGACTCACCTTCCTTCTTCAACTGCTCCAGCGTGGGCACCGCGACCGTCATCAACTGCATGATGATGGACGCCGAGATGTAGGGCATGACACCCAGCGCAAAGATTGACATCCGTTCCAGGGCACCACCGGAGAACATGTTGAACATGCCCAGTATGCCGTTCTTTTGCTGGTCGAAGATCTGCTGCATCACGGTGATATCGATACCAGGCACCGGTATAAAGGTGCCGATGCGGAACACGATCAGGGCACCGATGAGGAAGAAGATCCGCTTCCTCAATTCACTGAGGCTTCCGCCCGAGAGGCTGGATGCCAGTTGTGATGCCGCAGGCTTGGCCATCAGTCTTCTACCTTGCCACCGGACGCTTCAATGGCGGCACGGGCGCCCTTGGTCGCCTTGACGCCCTTGAGGGTGACGGCACGCTCAATGGCACCGGACAGGATGACCTTGGCCTGGCGCGTACGCGCGGGCACCACATCGGCCTCGATCAGCACTGCGAGATCAATAACATCAGCATCCAGGCGCTGCAACTCGTCGAGACGAACCTCTGCGGAGAAGCGTCCCTTGCGGGAGGTGAAACCGAACTTGGGCAGACGACGCTGCAGCGGCATCTGGCCGCCTTCGAATCCGACCATCGGCTTGCCGCCGCTACGCGACTTCTGACCCTTGTGGCCGCGGCCACCGGTCTTGCCCAGTCCGGAGCCGATACCGCGACCGACGCGCTTGGCGGTCCGGGTGGCCCCTTCCGCGGGCTTGAGTGTATTCAGTTGCATGACTTATTCCTCGATGCTCAGCATGTAGTTGATCTTGTTGATCATGCCGCGGTTTTCCGGGGTGTCGATGACCTCCACCGTCTGGTGCATGCGGCGCAGACCGAGACCGGCGGCACAGGCCTTGTGGGAGGCCAGCCGTCCGATCAGGCTCTTGACCAGGGTCACCTTGATCGTCTTGTTGTCTGATTTAGCCATGATTCATCAACCCGTGATTTCTTCGACGCTCTTGCCGCGTTTGGCGGCAATCATTTCAGGAGACTTCATGTCCTGCAGCCCCTTGATGGTGGCGCGCACCAGGTTGATCGGGTTGCGGGAACCGTTGCACTTGGCCAGAACATTATGCACACCGACCGCTTCGAACACGGCGCGCATGGCGCCACCGGCAATGACGCCGGTACCGTCGGAAGCCGGTTGCATGTAGACCTTGGCGGCACCGTGGCGGGCCTTGACCGGGTAGTGCAAGGTGCCATCAGTGATCTCGACGGTCGTCATGCTGGCTCGCGCCCGCTCCATGGCCTTCTGAATCGCCAGCGGTACTTCGCGCGCCTTGCCATAACCGAATCCGACCCGACCGTTGCCGTCACCGACCACGGTGAGGGCGGTGAAACCGAACTGACGGCCACCCTTGACGACCTTGGCCACGCGGTTGACGGCGACCAGTTTTTCGATCAGTTCTTCGTTCGAAACTTGAGCATCTGACATAGTGCTATCTCTTCAATTAAAACTTGAGGCCCGCTTCACGAGCGGCATCCGCCAGCGCCTTGACGCGGCCATGGTACTTGTAACCGGCGCGATCGAAAGCAACGCTCTCGATGCCGGCCGCTTTTGCCTTTTCGGCAATGGCCTTGCCAACAGCGACGGCGGCTTCGATGTTTCCGGTGTACTTGAGGCCGTCCTTGATGTCCTTGTGCAGCGTGGAGACGGCGCAGACAACCTTTCCGGTCTCTCCGGAAATGACCTGAGCGTAGGTATGACGCGGCGAGCGGTAGACGCTCAAGCGATCTACACCGAGTTCGCGGATCTTCGCCCGGGTCTTGCGGGAACGGCGGATTCGTGCAGTTTTCTTGTCCATGGTCAACCTACTTCTTCTTGGCTTCTTTTCTGATGATCTGCTCATCAGCATACTTGACGCCCTTGCCCTTGTACGGCTCCGGCGGACGATAGGCGCGGATCTCGGCCGCCACCTGGCCCACGCGCTGCTTGTCGCAGCCGTTGATCACGATCTCGGTCTGGCTCGGCACCTCGATGGTGATGCCTTCGGGGATGGCATACTCGACCGGATGGGAAAAACCCAGCGACAGGCTCAGGGTTTTGCCCTTGAGTTGCGCCCGGTAACCGACACCGACCAGCTGCAGCTTCTTCTGGAAGCCTTCCGCCACGCCCTTGACGACATTGCTCACCAGCGACCGCATGGTGCCGGTCATCGCCATGGCGTTCTTGTTGTCGTTGGCCGGCTTGAAGGAGAGCACATTGTCGTTCTGCTCGAACACGACATCGTCGTGAACGGTGATCGAGAGCTCACCCTTGGGGCCCTTGGCCTTGATGATCTGGCCGTCGATGCTGAGGCTCACGCCACTGGGCATCTCGACCGGCTGTTTGGCAATTCTGGACATGGTTATCTACCTTAAACGACGGTACAGATGACTTCGCCACCGTTGCCGCTGGCGCGGGCCTGCTTTTCGGTCATCACACCCTTGGAGGTGGATATGATGGCAATGCCCAAGCCGCCATTGACGGAGGGCAGCTCATCCTTGGACTTGAAGATGCGCAGACCGGGACGGCTCACCCGTTTGATCTCCTCGATCACGGGCTGACCCTGGAAGTACTTGAGTTCGATGGTCAGGACTTTCTTGGCATCACCATCGACACTGAAGCCGGTAATGTAGCCTTCATCCTTGAGCACCTGGGCTATCGCCTCCTTCTGCTTGGACGAGGGCATGGCGACATTGACCTTGCGTGCCTTTTGCGCATTGCGGATGCGCGTCAGCATGTCGGATACGGGATCTTGCAGACTCATTTCTCTCTCCTTACCAGCTCGCCTTGACCAGACCGGGCACATCGCCGCGCATCGCCGCCTCACGCAGCTTGTTGCGCGCGAGGCCGAACTTGCGATAGAAACCGTGCGGACGACCGGTGATGCGGCAGCGGTTGCGCTGGCGGACCGACGCAGAATCACGCGGCAGCTTCTGCAGTGCCTCGACTGCAGCCATTCTGTCGTCCCAGGGGGTCTCCGGGTTGCTGATCAGCGCCTTCAGGGCGGCGCGTTTGGCCGCGTAGCGGGCGGCCAGCTTGCGGCGGCGGACTTCGCGCTGCACCATGGATCGTTTAGCCATATCTCGTAACCTGTCTGCGGTTGTGCGTTTATTGCTTGAACGGGAAGTTGAACGCTGCAAGCAGCGCGCGGCCTTCCTCGTCGGTTTGCGCGGAGGTGGTGAAGGTGATGTTCAACCCCCGCAGCTTGTCGATCTTGTCGTAATCGATTTCCGGGAACACGATGTGCTCGCTGATCCCCATGTTGTAGTTGCCCCGGCCGTCGAAAGCCTTGGCACTCAGGCCGCGGAAATCACGAATCCGCGGGATGGCGAAATTGATCAGCCGATCCATGAATTCGTACATGCGTTCCTTGCGCAGCGTCACCTTGCAGCCGATGGGCCAGTTTTCGCGGATCTTGAATCCAGCAATGGCCTTGCGACTGAGGGTGACTACAGGCTTCTGACCGGCGATCAGGGCCAGGTCATTGACTGCGCTCTCGATCACCTTCTTGTCGCCCACGGCATCGCCCAGACCCATGTTGAGGGTGATCTTGGTCACCTTCGGAATCTGCATCGGAGACTGATACTTGAACTCGTCCTGCAACTTCGGCATGACGGATTCGCGATAGATTTTTTCTAGTCTGGTCATGTTGGCTTACCGTTATACGTCAATGACTTCGCCGTTGGACTTGAAATAGCGCACCTTGCGCTGGTCCTCGAGGATCTTGAAGCCGACACGATCACCCTTTCCGGTGGCCGGGTTGAAGATCATCACATTGGATTGCTGGATCGGCGCTTCACGCTCGATGATTCCGCCTTGCTGTCCGGTATTCGGGTTCGGCTTCACATGCTTTTTGATCATGTTGACGCCTTCGACCAGCAGACGGTCGTCGTCGATGCGCTTGAGTACAACGCCTCGCTGGCCCTTGCTGCGACCGGCGATGACGATGACTTCGTCACCCTTCTTGATTTTGTACATGTCGTTAACCCTACCAATTACAGGACTTCAGGCGCCAGCGAGATGATCTTCATGAACTTCTCGCCGCGCAGTTCGCGCGTCACCGGACCGAAGATACGGGTTCCGATCGGTTGCAGGTTGTTGTTGAGCAGCACGGCGGCATTGCCATCGAACTTGATCAGCGACCCGTCGGGGCGGCGCACGCCCTTGGCGGTGCGCACGACCACGGCGTTGTACACCTCGCCCTTCTTGACCTTGCCGCGCGGGATCGCATCCTTGATGCTGACCTTGATGATGTCACCAATGCCGGCATAACGGCGCTTGGATCCGCCGAGCACCTTGATGCACTGAACGCGACGCGCACCGCTGTTGTCGGCGGCGGTCAGAATGGTTTGCATTTGAATCATTGTGAATTCCTCAACCTGTAAGTCGCGCTCAGCTCGCCTTTTCGACGATTTCGACCAGCTTCCAGGACTTGGTCCGGGACAGCGGGCGGCATTCGGTGATGCGCACGACATCGCCGATGGAGCATTCGTTGTTTTCGTCATGCACATGCAGCTTGGTCGACTTCTTGACGAACTTGCCGTACAGCGGATGCTTGACCTTGCGCTCGATCAGAACAGTGACGGTCTTGTCCATCCGATCGCTGATCACGGAACCGGTCTGGGTTCTCAGTACCTTGTCTTCACTCATGATCACTCACCCTTGTTCTGGCGTTTTTCGTTCATGATCGTCTTCACGCGCGCAATGTTGCGGCGGACTTTCTTGAACTGGTCGCTGCGAGCGGCTTGGCCGATCGCTTTCTGCATTCTCAGGTTGAACTGCTCCTTGAGCAGCGCGTGCAATTCTTCACGCAATTCCTGTTCGGTCTTGGAACGAAGTTCTTTCGCGTCCATCACATCACCTGCCTGACTACGAAGTGGGTTTTAAACGGAAGCTTGGCCGCGGCCAGTTTGAAGGCCTGGCGCGCCACTTCCTCGCTGACGCCTTCCATCTCGTAGAGCACGCGACCGGGCTGAATCTTGCACACCCAGTATTCGACATTGCCCTTGCCCTTGCCCATCCGCACTTCGAGCGGCTTCTTGGAGATCGGCACGTCGGGGAAGACACGGATCCAGATCTTGCCGCCACGCTTGATGTGGCGGGTCATGGCGCGACGCGCTGCCTCGATCTGGCGCGCGGTCATGCGGCCGCGCTCGGTGGCCTGAAGGCCATACTGTCCGAAGCTGACCTTGTTGCCGGTCATCGCCAGACCGCGATTGCGGCCCTTGAACTGTTTTCTGAATTTGGTTCGCTTAGGCTGTAACATGACTCAACCTTCTATTTGCCCGGCTTCTTGTTGGAAGCGTTCTTGGATTCAAGATCGAACACCTCACCCTTGTAGATCCACACCTTGATTCCGAGAATGCCATAGGTGGTCAGCGCCTCGGCAAATCCGTAATCGATGTCGGCACGCAGGGTGTGCAGCGGCACACGCCCTTCGCGGTACCATTCGTTACGTGCAATCTCAGCACCGTTGAGGCGGCCCGATACATTAATCTTGATGCCCTCGGCGCCGAGGCGCATGGCATTCTGCACCGCCCGGCGCATGGCGCGCCGGAACATCACGCGGCGCTCCAGCTGCTGGGCAACACTTTCCGCCACCAGGGCAGCATCGAGTTCCGGCTTGCGGATCTCTTCGATATTGATCTTGACGCTGTTGATGTTCAGGCCGACCAGATTGGCCACCTCGCGGCGCAGCTTCTCGATATCCTCACCCTTCTTGCCGATGATGATGCCCGGCCGCGCTGTATGGATGGTGATGACGATCGATTTCGCCGGACGGGCAATACCGATGCGGCTGACCGCGGCCTGCTCGAGTTTTTTCTTGATGAACTTGCGAATCTTCAGATCCTCGTTCAGGTAATCGGCAAAGTCGGCCTTGTTCGCATACCACTTGGAGTTCCAGTCGGTAGCGATACCCAGGCGGATACCGGTCGGATGTACTTTCTGTCCCATCTGCGCCTCTTCTGCTTAACTGTCGGCAACCGTCACGGTGATGTGACTGGTTCGCTTGATGATTCGGTTGCCACGACCCTTTGCGCGTGCACGCATGCGCTTCATGGTCGGACCCTGGTCCACATAGATCGAAGCCACCTTCAGCTCGTCGATGTCGGCGCCGTCGTTGTGCTCGGCATTGGCAATGGCGGACTCCAGCACCTTGCGTACCAGAACGGCGGCCTTCTTGTTGCTGAACTTGAGCAGTGTCAGCGCCTTGTCCACCTGCAGGCCACGCACCTGGTCGGCGACCAGACGCGCCTTCTGCGGCGAGATTCGGGCATAACGGTGTTTGGCGGAAACTTGCATGTCAATTACCTTTTCGCCTTCTTGTCAACGATGTGGCCGCGATAGGTGCGAGTCAGAGAAAACTCACCCAGCTTGTGGCCCACCATGTTTTCATTGATCAGCACAGGTACATGCTGACGCCCGTTGTG
>JALSKD010000107.1 GCA_026989015.1 Gammaproteobacteria bacterium | reverse complement strand
GCGCCTTGATGGCTGCATCCATATCGAATGTGATGTCGTCGTTCATGTATCATTCCTCCTGTTTCCAGTTTAAAGAAATGACACAGAATTCTGAACACTACCCAAAAATCTACCGGAATAGCTATCCGGGTAGTAATCAATAGTTACATCTTTATTTCTAACTTCCTTTAACCATACTCCATATGCACCAAATAATGTAATGGCCCATGGCGCCAAATGTGTTCCTTTTTCTACAACAAATGTTATTGGACTGGGAGGATCATCATCCCACCTCCAGCCATTGAAGAAAGGGACAAGATTTTTGTCTCCTAGTTTTTCTGGAATCTTAATTTCGAAAGACATCTTCCATTCCTATTGGCTAACGTGTAGCTGAGCGGCTTCCGCCCACTGCCCCCTGGACGGGGGCGGTGGGCGGACTGCCCGTTCCAGCGGCTTGATAGACGGCGCTGCACAATCGTTTCGGCCTATTTTTTATCTTTTTTCCTCTTTCCATGATAGGCCGACTACTCAAGCGCCGTCTAGATGGTGTTCATATCTTTTGCAGGCCACCCGCACTGATCGGAACCTCTGTTGGCCGCTCGGCTACACGATAAATCGGCGCCATGGAAGGCGCCGATTTATCGCCCTCATCAGCCGCTGACGAAAGTGGCGCGACTTTTTGCGCTTTTTGCAAAAATCGCGACACTTTTGGCAGTCTGCTGGATGAATTTGTTATGCAAATCATTGGTCTACGCTAAATACTACGGCTCGCCCTGCGGTTGCAGCCTTGATAAATAGAGGAGGTAAACCCTTAAACCACTCCCAAGTATACTCAAAGTCTTCCGATCCAATTTCTCCATCATAATTAGATTGTTCAATTTCTTCGTATCCACGCTTAAGTGTGCTTTCATTGATATCCTGTAGTGCGCGAGCAACTACTGGAACTTTTTCGGGAGATACGACTGAAATTATATAATCGTCACCTTCGTAAAGTTTCTTTCCACCTATTATGACTTCTTTTAATGGAAACTCACCATTATCCCACTCCAGTTTCCCATCAGTAAGACATCGATGAATCGCGTCCCACGCCTTATCTGTTTCATGCAACCATTCTTCTTCCCATTCTTCTTCAATTTCATCTTGAATGATCTCAATCAATTCTTCATCTGATTTTGCAGATATGAGTTTTTCATACTGCTCTTTTTCGATTGCAAAGTGAACACCTCTACACGCCATGTTTCCTCCTTGTATGCATAACAGTATAATAGACAGCGCGCAGAAAATAGTTCAATAGGAAGCGCGCTGTCTATCCCGATATTTTCTGCACAATTCTTCCGGACCCACCACGAATTCAGCACCTCTGGTGCCGCATGTCCCATTTCACCGAACACCGTTCATCCCGCACAGCCTTGCAAATTCCGCATAACAGGTCAAGAACTGGGGTTATTGTCCGCTTTTGCCGTGCCAGCGGCATGCGGATCATTCCTCCAGTTCGGGTCGATTGCGAAACTGCTCCAGCGCTTCGGGATTGGCCAGCGCGCCGAGGTTTTGTACCGGACGTCCGTGCACTACATCGCGCACGGCGAGCTCGACGATCTTGCCCGACTTGGTGCGCGGGATTTCATCCACCTGCAGGATTTTCGCCGGTACATGGCGTGGGGTGCATTTTTCACGGATCTGTCGGCGAATCTTCTGCCGCACTGCATCGTCCAGCTGCAATCCGTGGGCAAGCACGACGAACAGTACGACGCGCACATCGTTGTCCCAGTCCTGGCCGATCACCAGTGACTCGACCACCTCGTCCAACTGTTCCACATGGCGGTAGATCTCGGCGGTGCCGATGCGCACGCCGCCGGGATTGAGGGTGGCGTCCGACCGGCCGTAGATGACCATCCCGCCGTGACGCGTCAGGCGCACGAAATCGCCGTGGTGCCAGACACCGGGGAAGCGCGCGAAATAGGCCTGGTGGTACTTGCTGCCGTCGGCGTCGCCCCAGAAACAGAGCGGCTGAGACGGAAACGGCTTGACGCAGACCAGTTCGCCCTGCTGTTCCACCACTGGCCGCCCCTTTGCATCGAACACTTCCACCGCCATGCCCAGGCCGCGGCACTGGCTTTCGCCGGCGTAGACCGGCAGGATCGGGCAGCCGAGCACGAAGCAGGAGACAATGTCGGTACCGCCGGAGATGGAGGCCAGATCCAGATCCCGCTTGATCGCGTCATAAACATAGCCGAAACGCTCGGGGGCCAGAACCGAGCCGGTGGAACAGAGGGTGTTCAGTGATTTCAGCCGGTGGCTGTCGCGCGGGCGCAGGTCGGCCTTGGCCAGGGCATCGAGGTACTTGGCCGAGGTACCGAACAGGGTGAAATCCAGATCGTCACAATAGTCCCACAGGACCCGGCCATCCGGATGGAACGGCGAACCGTCGTAGAGCATGGCGGCCGCACCGGAGGCCAGCACCGAAACCAGCCAGTTCCACATCATCCAGCCGCAGGTGGTGAAGTAGAACACCCGGTCCCCTTCGTGGATGTCGCAGTGCAGCTGATGCTCCTTCAGGTGCTGCAGCAACACCCCACCGGCGCGGTGAGTGATGCACTTGGGCTTGCCGGTGGTACCGGAGGAATAGAGGATGTACAGCGGATGATCGAAGGGCAGCCGTTCGAAGTCGATTTGGCCGTCGTTCGGCGTGGCCAACACATGCTCCCAGGCAATGCCGGCCGATTCGCCGCCGATACCGGCCAGCGGCACCTCGACGGTTTCCACCAGGCTGGGCAGGCCATCGCGGATGGCCCGCGCCCGCTCCCGTACATCGATGAGCTTGCCGTTGTAGAAATAGCCGTCGCAGACCAGCAGCAGTTTCGGCTCCGTCTGGCCGAAGCGGTCGAGCACCGATTCGACACCAAAATCCGGCGAGGTGGAGGTCCAGACCGCGCCCAGGCTGGTCGCCGCCAGCATCGCCACCACGGTCTGCGGCATGTTCGGCAACACCGCCGCCACCCGGTCGCCGGGCTGCAGGCCAAGCCCGCGCATCCAGGCGGCCACCGCTGCCACCTGGGCGTGCAGCTCATCGAAACTCAGCGACTGCTCGACGCGGTCCTCGGCGCGGAAATGCAACGCGGTTTCCGGGCCGCGATGGCGCAACAGGTTTTCGGCGAAATTGAGCCGCGCGGCGCTGAACCAGCGCGCCCGTTCCATGTCATCCCCGTGTTCGAGAACCACCGCGCCCTTGTCGCCGATCACGCCGCAGAAGTCCCAGACCAATGACCAGAAGGCTTCCGGTTCCTCGATCGACCAGCGGTAGAGATCATGATACGCGTCGAAGGTCTGGCCGCTGCGCTGCTCGGCGGCCCGCATGAAGGCGGTGATACGGGCGTGGTTCCTGCGCTGCGCATCCGGCGTCCAGAGGGGTTGGTCGTTCATGTCGAGGCCCATCAAAAATTTCGATTGTGACAAAATACCGTTGGCGTCAATAATACTTTGGTCATCTAAAGGTAGAAGGAGCCCATGATGGAAATCGAGATCATCGTTGCCGATATTACGCAATGCGAAACCGACGCCATCGTCAACGCCGCCAACGAGAGCCTACTCGGCGGCGGCGGCGTGGACGGCGCCATCCACCGCGCCGCGGGTCCGGAACTGCTGCGCGAATGCCAGCGCATCGGCGGCTGCCCCACCGGACAGGCGCGGATCACCGGCGCCTACCGCCTGCCGGCGCGGCATGTGATCCATACCGTGGGTCCGGTATGGCGCGGCGGACAGGGCAACGAGGCCGAATTGCTCGCTTCCTGCTACCGCGAAAGCCTGCGCCTGGCCGACGAACACGGCTGCCGCAGCATCGCTTTCCCGGCCATCTCCTGCGGCGTCTACGGCTATCCGCTGGACCAGGCCTGCCGCATCGCGCTGGACACGGTGCGGCAGATCGGGGGCTTGCTGAGGCAGGTGGAGCGGGTGCAGTTCGTCTGCTTCAACGAAGACATTGCCGCGCTCTATCGCCAGTTGTTGGGCCGCAAGGCCGCCTGACCCCGTTTGCCCGACGGCCGCACGCTGATCCTGCAGTCGCAGCGCCTGCCGCTGCCCCAGCCTTGGCTGCGCGACTGCCTCGACTCGGTACGCCGCTGGGCCGCCTCAGCGGGCCACGACTACCGTTTCATCGGCGATGAACTCTTCGATCCGCTGGACGAGGAACTGCGCCACAAGACCCGCAAGCAACCGGTCGTCGCCTCCGATCTGGCGCGCCTGCGCTGGCTGCAGCGCTTCCGTTCACAGGGCGCGGTACGGGTTGTCTGGATCGATGCCGATGTACTGATCTTCGATCCGGAGCGCTTCTGCCTGCCCGACGGCTCCTGCGCGGTGGGCCGCGAGGTCTGGATCGACCGTGACCGCAAGGACCGACTCAAGGCCTGGCGCAAGCTGCACAACGCCTTTCTGTATTTCGGCCCGGGCGATTCCCTGCTCGATTTCTATGCCGACAGCGCCGAACGCCTGTTGCGCGCCGTCGACGGGCCTGTGTCGCCCCAGTTCATCGGCCCCAAGCTGCTCACCGCGCTGCACAGCCTGAGCCGCTTCCCGGTGCTGGAGGAGGCCGCGATGTTCAGCCCGATGCTGCTGCGCGACCTGCTCGGCGAGGAAAGCGCGCGGGGCGCACTCGAGCTGTTTCTGAAACACTGTGACGCCGCGCCGGCCGCCGCCAACCTGTGCAGTTCTTCGGTCCGCAGCGGCGCGCTGGACAACCGTCAGATGGCCCGCGCCATCGAACGGCTGCTGCTCGATCCCCGGCTCAAGCGCCGATGACGCCCCGGCGCAGCTGATCGCGCTCGATGGACTCGAACAGGGCCTTGAAATTGCCTTCGCCAAAGCCCTGATCCCGCTTGCGCTGAATGAACTCGAAGAACACGGGGCCGAGCAGGGTTTGTGAGAAGATCTGCAACAGCAGCCTCGGCTGTCCATTCTTCGTCTCGCCATCGATCAGAATCCCGCGCCGGCGCAGTTCGTCCACCGGCTCGCCGTGGCCCGGAAGCCGCTCCTCGAGCATCTCGTAATAGCTGTCGGGTGGCGGCGTCATGAACGGCAGACCACGGGCGGCCAGCGCATCCCAGCTGGCCAGGATATCGTCGGTATGCAATGCGATGTGTTGTATGCCTTCGCCGTTGAACTGCATCAGAAATTCCTCGATCTGGCCCGGCCCCTGGGAGGCTTCCTCGTTGAGCGGAATGCGTATTCGGTCATCGGGCGCCACCATCGCGCGTGAGTGCAGCCCCGTGTACTCGCCCTTGATGTCGAAGTGCCGCAACTCGCGGAAGCCGAACAGGCGCTCATAGAAGCCGGCCCAGTGCGCCATGCGCCCTCGGTAGACATTGTGGGTCAGGTGATCAATATGGGTGAAGCCGCATCCGGGCGGATGCCGATCGACACCGGGCAGGAATTCGAAATCGATGTCATAGATGGATGCACCTTCCTGATAGCGGTCGATCAGGTAGATCGGTGCACCGCCGATGCCCTTGATCGCCGGCAAGCGCAATTCCATCGGCCCGACCGGAATATCCAGTGGTTCAGCGCCCAGATCCATCGCCCGTTGCCAGGCCCGGTGGGCATTGCGCACGCGAAAGGCCATGCCACAGGCCGAAGGCCCGTGCTCGCGGGCGAAATACCAGGCCAGGCTGCGTGGCTCACGGTTGATGATGAAATTGATCCCACCCTGGCGGTAGAGGGACACATCCTTGGACCGGTGCCGAGCCACTTCGCAAAAGCCCAGCAGGTCGAACACCGGCTCCAACTGCCCGTTTTCGGGGGCTGCAAACTCGATGAATTCAAAACCGTCCAGACCCATCGGGTTGTCGCTGTCTGTTTGCATGGCGTTTTTCTCCTGCATGGAAAACACCACTTTATCGCGACAGGCCCGCATAATGTCTTTGAATGACACTTGTAAACCGGATTGATGCGAAGTATTTTTGCATTAACACAGTCAAGCGCGCAGGAATCATTCATGTTCGATCTGGACCGCCATGACCGCGCCCTTCTGCGCAGCCTGATGCGCGACGGCCGCGCCACCCTTACCGCCCTGTCCGAGGCGGTGGCCCTCTCTCCCACCCAGTGCGCACGGCGCATGGCGCGGCTGGAAGAAAGCGGGCTGATCGACGGCTATCAGGCGATACTGAACCGCCGGGCGGCCGGTTTCGGCGTGCTGGCGCTGGTGAATGTCTCGCTGGAACGGCAGGGAGAAAGCCTCTCCCAGGCGTTTCAGCAGGCCGTGGCGGAACTCCCGGAGGTGGTCGAATGCCTGCTGCTGACCGGCGACGCGGACTATCAGCTGCGGGTGCTGGAACGGGATCTGGACAGCTATGCCGAGTTCGTCACCCACCGCCTGATGCGCCTGCCCGGCGTCGCCCATATCCGCAGCAGCATCGCGCTCAAGGAAATCAAGAGCGAGTGCGGGCTACCGCTTTGAACGCCGCTTCTCGGCCTCGATGTAGATACGCCGTACCTGCGGATAGCGCTGCTTGATCAGACGGTCCATGGCCTCGATGCTGTTCTCGATTTCATCGGCGGTCTTGTCATCGGCAAAGTCCACGCTGATGGTGGCCAGCACATCGTCCGGCCCCAGGTGCATGGTCAATACCTCGTTGACATGCTCCACCGAAGGCACCGAACGCAGGATCTCGCGGATGCCCTGCACCGTGGCGCAACTGGCGCTCTCGCCGATCAGCAGGCTCTTGGTCTCGAAGGCCAGCCAGGATGCCGTGCCGAACAGGATCAGCCCGATCAGGATGGAGGCGATGGCGTCGAACTCCAGTATGCCGGTGTACTGGCTCAGGGCGATGCCGACCAGCGCTACCAGCAGGCCCAGCATCGCCGCACTGTCCTCGAACAGCACCACGAAGGTGGACGGGTCCTTGGCCTCGTGCACCGCTTCGAGGTAGCTCATGTGCCCCTTGCTGCGGCTGAACTCCTTCAGCGCAAACACCCAGGCCGCGCCCTCGAACAGGATCGCCAGGCCGAGCACGATGTAATTGACCATCGGGTCGGTGATCGGCTCCGGATGCTGAAGGTTCTTGATGCCTTCGTAGATGGAGATGCCGCCACCGAGCGCGAAGATCAGCATGGCCACCACGAAGCTCCAGAAATAGATCTCGCGGCCGTGGCCGAAGGGAAAATCATCGTCGGCCGGGCGCGAAGCGCGTTTCATGCCGTGCAGCAGCAGAAACTGGTTGCCGGTATCGACCAGCGAATGGATGCCCTCCGAGAGCATCGCCGAGGAGCCGGTAAAGGCAGCGGCGACGAACTTGGTGATCGCAATCAGCGTGTTGCCGGCCAGTGCGGCATAGATGACCTTTCGGGAGCCTGAAGCCATGGTGTCACAATCCGTTGGGTATGCGGTTCATCCGCGGGGCGCAAGGGCTGGATAGCCTGCCACGATTTTGTAGCCCTCGCAAACCGGCCTGGCCCTGTCATGCCTCGTCACCACCTTCTGCGCTGTCCTGATCATCGGCGCCAGTGCCTTCGGGGCGGGCGGCAGGCTTGCGGTTTTCCCAACAACGAAGCCGCCCGCAGGCGGCTCGTGGACTCCGGTGGTTTCGCGGCTCAGTCGTGTTTCGCGGCCAGTGCCAGCATCAGCAGGGTCCAGCCGTCGATGAACAGGCTGATGCCGATGAAGAAACCGACCATCCAGGCCGATGAGAACGGCCAGCCGATCAGGAACACCAGGCCCAGCGCCAGTGACAACAGGCCATTGAACATCAGCCAGCCCCAGCCCTTGTTGGGTTTCAGCTCCCAGGCCAGGGAGATGCCGGCAAAGCCGTCCATCAGAAAATAGATGGCCAGCACCAGGCCCAGCGCCGCGGCGCCGGCCAGCGGGTTGAACAGGATCAGCGCACCGGTGCCGACCAGCAGCAGCGCCTTGAGCCAGGTCGTCCAGCGCTTGCGGAAGCTGCGCCAGGTGAAATAGCCGACGGAAATGCCGGCAAACAGCATCAGCCAGCCGACAAAGGCGGCCACCACCACCGACATGATCTGCGGGGCGATGATGCCGGCCAGGCCGAGCAGCAGCAAGACGACGCTGGCGATGATCAGGCCCTTGCGCGTCTTGCGGTCGATGAAGAGTTCCAGTTGGGTTGTCATTGTTCTTTTCTCCGTTGGGTTGGATTGAGGAGCGGCGGCTTGCCGCTCGATCATGTAACCTTGCCACAGACTGCGGACCCGATATGTCACGGGAATGACAGTCCGCTCACGATCTCCACGCTGACACACATCATCCCCCGAATGCCGATGCGGTGATAGCATGGGAAGCTCTGATCCATTCGGGCATACCTCTGGCCCACAGGCGGATTCGCTGTCAAGGCGTGGCTGTGCACACAGGCTTGTTGCCTGGTGAACAGCCGCAACGCAGAGAGCGGATTCGCCTGTGAGTCCCGCAGAGGCATGCCCGAATCAATCAAAGCTACCCATGGATCGATGAACGAACTGGATCTGGCCCTGATCGCGGTGGTGGCCACCGTGGCCCTCTACGATTTTACCAACGGCTTCCACGATGCCGCCGACATGGTGGCGACAGCGATCGCCTCACACGCCATGCGGCCGCCCACGGCCATCGCCATCGTCAGCCTGTTCACCTTTATCGCGCCCTTCACTGTGGGCCTGGCCGTGGCCGATACCGTCGGCACCTTCGTCGACATCGATGGCCAGCCGAGGCAGATCGGCGAAGCGGTGGTGATCGCGGCCCTGCTGGCGGCGGTCAGCTACAACCTGGTGACCTGGCTGCTCGGTTACCCCTCTTCCTCCTCCAATTCCCTGGCGGGCGGACTGGTCGGCGCGGGCCTCCACACACTGGGTTCGGCACACATCAACATCGGTTGGCACGCGCTGCAGCAGGGCCACCTGGACGGACTGATGAAGGTGGTCGCCGGATTGCTGGTGTCTCCGTTTCTCGGCTTCATCGCCGGTTTTCTGCTGATCCGGCTGCTGGTCGCCGTGTTCCGCCACTTCAACGAGCGTATCGCACCGCTGTTCGTCGGCAGCCAGTATTTCAGTGTTGCCTTTCTCGGCTTTTCCCACGGCGCCAATGACGCCCAGAAGGGCATGGCGATCATCGGCATGATGCTGCTGGCCACCGGCCATGAACAACGCTTTACAATTCCCGACTGGGCCATCCTGCTGTGCGCTTCGGCAATCACCCTGGGCACGGTGTTTGGCGGCTGGAGCATCATCAAGACACTGGGGTTCGGTCTGTTCCGCATCAAGACGCCCCATGCCGTGGCCAACCAGGTGGGCGCGGCACTGGTCAACAGCCTGGCCACCCACATCGGCGCACCGACCTCGACCACCCAGGTGGTCACTGCCACGCTGCTCGGGGTGGGTGCTGCTGAAAAACCGCGTCATGTACGCTGGAAGACGGCGGCCGGCATCGTCACCGGATGGTGGCTCAACATCCCTGTATCGGTGCTGCTCGGCGCCGTCTACAGCTACCTTTATCTGCTGATCAGGAGCACGACATGATCGGATTCATCAAGCGCTACCTCCTGCCCCGTGAGGTCGACTTCAACGCCGCGCTGGAAGCCCAGGCGCGCATCGCCCGGAACATGGTGGAAACCCTCTACCAGGCCTGCATCAAGGACGACCGCAAGCTGATGCTGAGCATCGATGACCTGGCCGCCGACGCCCGCGAACAGAAGACGCACAACATGAAGGAATTGCTGAATGTGTTCATCACGCCCTACGACAAGGAATCCATCTACCGCATGATCATCCAGCTCGACTGGATCACGCTGAGCGTGAAGCACTTCCGGCTGGAAGCCGATGTCTATGACCTCGACTCGCTGGCGGAGTACGACAACATCCTGAAGGTGACACTGGAGATGGCCGATGCCCTGCAGCAGGGCATCTCGGTCCTGAAGAAGCGCAATATCGAACTCATCGACGCGCGCCTGGAGCAGATCCACGATCAGTACGACGATGTGGTGGCCCATTGCGCGCGCGCGACGGCCTTGCAGATGACCCGCGACGATCCGCTCAAGGTCATCCGCACCCAGTTGATGATGCGGCAACTCAAGGATCTGGCGATGCGCATCCATGTGGCCGCCAATACCCTGGAGGACATGGCCCTGAAAGTGAGCTGAGGTCAGCCCTCTGGCCGCCACGCGAGCATCAGGAAGATCGGGTAGTCCCGCTGCTTGCGCACCACATGAGCGGTTACCTTGTCGGACAGTTCCGGCTCGGCGTGCCGCAGGATGGCAGCGCCGACCGCTTGAGAAATGCCGCGGACGATTTCGTTCTGGTCCCAGTCACGGGACTTTTCTTCAAACAGGTCGGTCATGAAGGGTTCCCGGCCGCAAAACTCAAGGATCACTGCCCCATGAACACAGGTCAAGTACAAAACGCTGCATCCGTCAGCAATGACAAGCTCAGCCTCAAGGAAGTCATTGCCATGGGGGTGGGCGGCATGATCGGTGGCGGCATCTTCTCGGTGCTCGGCCTGTCCATCACCGAGGCCGGTCACGCGGCGCCCATTGCGTTCGCCATCGGCGGGTTGATCGCCCTGCTGACCGGGCTCAGCTATGCCCGCCTGGGGCTGCGTTTCCGTTCCAGCGGCGGCAGCTTCACCTATCTGGAGCGCGCTTTCGCCAACCCCAATATCGCGGCCATCGGCGGCTGGATCCTGCTGCTGGGTTATGTCGGCACCCTGTCGCTCTACGCTTACACCTTCGGCACCTACGGCAGCGCATTGCTCGGAGGCGGCGGTGGCGACAACAGCGCCATGCACCACCTGTTGCAGACGCTGGTGATTCTGAGCTTTATGGGCATCAACCTGTATGGGGTCAAGGCCAGCGGCAGCAGCGAGCTGATCATCGTCACCATCAAGGTACTTATCCTGGCACTGTTTGCGATCATTGGCCTGTTCCATATCCAGCCGGACCATCTGCAGCCCCTGCTCAACAAGGGTTATGGCGGTGTACTGATGGGCGCGGCACTGATCTTCGTCGCCTACGAGGGTTTCGAGCTGATCCCCAATGCCATCAACGACATGGAAGACCCCGAACGCAACCTGACCCGCGGCATCATTGCCTCGATCCTGATCACCATCGCGGTCTATGTGCTGGTTTCCCTGGTGGCGGTGGGCAACCTGACCGCCGAGCAAATCAACCGCTACGGGGAGTATGCGCTGGCCGTAGCAGCCAGGCCCTTTCTTGGCGAGGCCGGGTTCGTGCTGATCGGCATCGCGGCGCTGTTTTCCACCTCTTCGGCCATCAATGCCACGCTGTTTGGCACCGCGCGCCTGGGCATGATCATGGCCACCGAGCGGGTATTGCCCCGGGCCTTCGGCTTCCGCCGGCAGACCAGCAACATCCCCTGGGTGAGCCTGGTGGTGATCAGCGCGGCCACCCTGGCATTCATCAACCTGGCCAACCTGGAAATCATCTCCAGCTTCGCCAGCGCCACCTTCCTGCTGGTGTTGGCGCTGATCAACCTGTCGGCCTGGCGGCTGCGCGACCGCATTGGCATCCGCGCCTGGATTCCATTGACCGGGCTGCTGTTGTCGACGGGCTCACTGCTGGCGCTGGCGGGATACCTGTACCGCAGCGAGCCGCGCCATCTGTTGTGGATCGGGCTGATCTATGCCGCGGCCACCGTCATCGAACTGATGATTCCGCGCGAAGCACCCCCGGATGCGGACTGACGCGGCTCACTGCGCCCGGGTATTACGCGCCCTTGACCACGATCACATCGCAATGGGCCTTGTGCAGGATGTTGCTGCTGACCGAACCCAGCAAGCGGTCGAGGCCGCCGTGTCCGTGTGTGCCCACAACAATGGCATCCACCGCCTTTTCCCGTGCCAGTGACAGGATCGCCCATTTGGGCGCGCCCCAGACAATCTCCAGACCCGCATCTTCCGGAAGCATCAGATCGCGGGCGAACACCCGCAGCTTTTCCATGGCTTCGGCCTCCATTTCCTCGTTCACGGCCGGCTCGATCACCAGCGGATCGTATTCGCCGGTCCAGATCCTGGGATCCTCCAGCGCGTGGGCGACGACGAGACGGGCGCCGTAGCGCTCGGCCAGCTCCTTTGCACGCAGACCCGCGCGCCGGGCGAAAGGGCTGAAGTCGGTGGCAAGCAGGATCTTGCGGTAGGGTTCAACGGGCTTGACGGCCTTCGGTTCCGCTGCGGTTTCCAACCAGTCCCAGGCCTGGTCGATATCTTCCCGGCGGAAAAACCGCATGCGGGTGCGCGTGACCAGATTGGCCAGCGCCACCATGGCCTTTTCCCAACTCGTGTCGCCGACGATGGCGATGCGCTCGAAATCGCGGTCGTGGCCGAGGCCGAATCGAAAATCCTCCCAGGCAGCCTTCGGATCCCAGCCTTCAAAATCCACCAGTTCCACCAGCAGTGAAATACGGCCGTGCTTGCGGATCAGCTCCTCCAGTTCGGGAAGGAAACGGTCATAGTCCTCGGCCGTCAGCTTGCCGATGGCCTGAAAAGCGAAAATGTTCTTGTCTTCCACGGGTATGCGTTTGATCATGATCTGTCTCCCTTGAATTGAGCCGCCGGCGGCAGCATTTGATGTTCAGTATCAAACAAGTAGGCGTTACATGCCTTGATCTGGGTTCATGACAGGGATTCATCAAGGCGGTAATCTGCCCCCATTCACCGGAGACACGACATGATCAAGCACGAAGACAAAGACCCCATCGATATTCTCGGCGCCATCTACGAACGCCTGTACGAAAAAGCCGAGAAAGAGGTCCGGGAACTGGAGAAGGTCAGCGAGCCGGCCTTGCACCGGATCATCGAAAAGGCCAAGGAGAAGCTTGAAGACATCGAAGGCGCCACCCGCGAAGACATCGACAAGGTGGCGGAATGGGTCAAGCGCGACCTGCATGATGTGGCGCACTACCTCAGCGAAACCGGCAAGGAACTCAGGGACTGGCTGGGTTTCGAGACTGCGCTGGTCGAGAGTTCGCTGCTGTACCGTCTGTTCAGCGCCGCTGACCCGACGACCCTGGAGCTGCTGAAGCTCAAGGAACAGGCGGAGCAGGCGGAATGGCATACCGGCGAAATCACCGGTCCCGGTACTCTGGTCTGCGTCAACTGCGGCGAAAAGCTGCACTTCTACAAGGTCGGTCACATACCGCCCTGCCCCAAGTGCCACGGCACCGTGTTCCGTCGCGAGCACGACTGACGGACTCCCGGCAGCCCGCGGAAGCAGGCTGCCGACACCGCTTCACAGGCGGTAGCGATCGCCCATCCTGGGCATGCGCACACGCTGGCCGCCCAGTTTGCGGCTGAAGGCCTGCATGCTTTCTGGCTCACCGTGGACCAGGATCGTGGTCTTCGGCGCGGCATGACGGTGCCATTCGAGCAGAAAGTCCTGGTCGCCATGGGCGGAAAAGCCGCCGATGGTGTACACCCGGGCCTTGACCTGGATCTCCTCTCCGAAGATGCGCACCGTTTTCGCTCCGTCGATGATCTCCCGCGCCAGCGTACCCCTGGCCGCATAGCCGACAAACACCACACTGCTGTTCCTCTTCCACAGGTTGTGTTTCAGGTGGTGCCGCACCCGGCCACCGGTACACATGCCCGATCCGGCCATGATCACCGCGCCGCCGTCGATGGCATTGATCGCCATCGAGTCGGCGGTTTGACGGGTGAAATGCAAGCCCGGTAATTTGAACGGATCCTTGCCCCGCTGCAGCACCTCGTGCATGGCCTTGTCGTAGCATTCGGGATGGCGGGCAAAGATCTCGGTGGCCGAGATCGCCATCGGTGAATCGAGAAACACCGTGGTGTAGTGCTTGAGCCGCCCGTTCTCGACGCCTTCACGCAGGTAGTAGAGCACTTCCTGCGCCCGTTCCAGCGCGAAGGTGGGGATGACGACATTGCCGCCCCGGCCCAGGGTTTCGTTGATGGCATCGTAGAGCTCCTCGATCGATGGCTCGAGTTGCTTGTGCCGGCGGTCGCCATAGGTGGTTTCCATCACCACCGTATCCACTTGCGGCGGCATCGCTGGATCACGCAGTATGGCACGCCCGGGAAAGCCCAGATCGCCCGAAAACAGCAGGCGGTGCTGCTGGCCCTGATCCTCCAGCTGCAGCAGCACACTGGCCGACCCGAGGATGTGTCCGGCGTTGATGAACACCGCGCGCACACCCGGCGCCAGATCCAGCGGTTCATGAAAGCGGACCCTGCGCCCAAACAGGTCCATGCAGTCGAGCACATCGAGCGTGGTGTAGAGCGGTTCCATCGACGGATCGGGCTTGCGGCCCTTGCGACGAGCGCGGCGCTGCCTGTAGAGCGCTTCCTCTTCCTGCAGTCCTGCGGCATCGAGCATCACCAGCCGCGCCAGCTCGCGGGTGGCCGAGGTGCAGATGATCTCCCCGCGGAACCCGCGCTTGACCAGCAGAGGGATGCGCCCGCAGTGATCCAGATGGGCATGGGTAAGCAACAGAATATCGACCGAGGCCGGGTCGAAGCCGAAATCGCGCGCGTTTTCCTCGTTGAGTTCATGGCCTCCCTGGAACATCCCGCAATCGACGAGAATGCGCTTGCCGGCGACCTCCAGCAGGTGGCAGGAACCGGTCACGCCCTGGTCGGCGCCGTGGAAGCTCAATTCCATCGTCATGGCTCAAATCCGTATCGGCAGTTCGATCACCGGATCCGCACCCGCCCATTTCATGCGCGTGAGGCAGGCCTGGTGATCCGTATCCGGGTCCAGGTGCAGGATCACCACCACCCGGCCCTGCTCGATCCATTGATGCAGCTGGCGCACCTGTTCCTCGGGGATGCCGATGTGGTGCAGGGCTGTGGCCAGCTGCGTCAGCGCCGCCGCGCCGGCCATGGCACCACTGCCCAGCAGCGTACCGGCCACAGCGCCACCGATCATCTCCACCACCGGACCGGCCGCCAGCAACGGCCCCAGACCAGGCAGCACAAACAGGCCGCTGGCCCCGGCCAGCAAACCCAACAGGCCACCCCAGAGCGCGCCCTGTTCGGTCCAGGTCCGCACCCGTTCGCCGCCGGAGTCGAAACTGATGCCCAGCATGTCATCGCCCTGGCCGCCGCCCTTGTGCAGCACCGAAACCCGGTCCGCGGGGAAATCGTCGCCAATCAACCGCTCCACCAGCGCCTCGGCCTGTTGCTCCCGCTCGAACACCCCGATCAGAAGGTCGAGGCGCGGTGTGTCGTTACGGGCATCATTCATTTCCATCTCCGGTAGCGGGGTTGTCCTCCATTTTGTCACCCTGGCCGGCTATACGCCAGACGAATCCTCGTCAGACCGGTCGGCTCTCCACTACCGCCCGCCCGGACGCTGCCACACTCGGCATCGTACTGAGTGATTCTGCGCTACAATCGATGACACGACCAGGGACTGAATCGAGGAGATCCCCATGCTGCACCGCCTCCTGCTGGGGCTGCTGCTTCTGCTGCCGCCGACACTCCAGGCCAAAACCGTTCACCTCACGATGCCGGGCGACCGGGTCGCCAGTGCCGAACTGTTGCCGGGCGACACCGACAAACCGTTGTTGCTGTTCGTTCACGCGTTCCTGCAGACGCGCAATTTCCCCACCGGAAAACGGCTGGCCGAATCGCTCAACGAAGAAGGCTACCCGACCCTTTCACCGACCCTGACCCTGGGCATCTCCGACCGCCAGAGCAGCCTGCCCTGCGAATCCCTGCAGCTGCATTCGATCGATCAGGAAGCGGAGGAGATTCAACTCTGGGTGGACTGGGCCGTGCAGCACGGATACCGCAGGATTCAGCTCATCGGCCACAGCGCCGGCAGTGTTTCCGTGGTGGCCTACCTCGACCGGTACGCCGACAGCCTCCCTGATGCCGTCACCCGGGCCATCCTGATCAGCCTCACCCATTTCGGCCCGAATCGACCGGCCGCTTTCGAAACCGCCGAGTTGGTCACCCGAGCACGCCAGCTGCTCGAGCAGGGCCGGAACGAGCCGGTGGAACTCGCACTGGCATTCTGCGAGAAATATCCGGCACGGCCCAGTGACTACCTGAGCTATCTGAACTACAGCGCAGAGCGCATCCAGACAATCCTCGCCGAGTCGCCCGTGGAAACCCATGTGGTACTGGGCAGCAAGGATTTCCGCATCGGCCAACACTGGATCGAGCGGCTCAAAACCCACAGTGCCCGCGTCCGAGTCATCGAAGGTGCCAATCATTTCTTCGATCAGTCCCACGAGTTTGACCTGCTGGATACCGTAAGCGAGATCATCGAAGCCCCCTGAACTCGCCATGGCCTTCCGACCCCTTTCCATCAACCATTACACGCTCGGCTTTCTGCTGCTGATCGCGCTGATGTTTACCGGAACGGCCTGGCTCGGCTTCCGCAGTATCGAGGATGCGGGCAAAAGCCTGGAACAGCACCGGTATCAGGCCGGCCGCCTGGAGCTCAAGGAGTCGCTCGAAGCCCTGATTGCCGACCTGAACCGGCTGGCCGGTCAGCTTTCCGAATGGGACGAACTGTTTCAGCAGATCGATCAGCCGACCTATTACAGCTACTGGCGGCAACACCGCCTGCTTTCAGCCGGCAAGCTGCCGATC
>JALSKD010000106.1 GCA_026989015.1 Gammaproteobacteria bacterium | reverse complement strand
CGGCTGGAGCGGCGGTGCATCGCTCTACATCACCAACACCTATCAGCAGGACCACAGCACCGAGCAACAACTTGTGATCGATGTGGAAAACACCCGCCTCGACCTGCAACTCAATTATCGACAGGGCGACTGGGTCTTCAGCGCCAATCTGCCGCTGTTCGACAACCGCGCCGGCCAGCTCGACCGGCTGATCCTCGACTGGCATGACTTCTTCGGCCTGCCCCAGGGGGGGCGCGACCAGGCACCGCTGGATCGCTTGCTGATGTACTGGCAGGCCGATGGCCAGGATAGGTTTCGCATCGAACAGCCGGTCAGCGGTATCGGCGACCTGCAACTGTCCACAGGCTATCGCCTGTCACCACAAGGTGAACTCTGGTTTGCACTGGAACTGCCCAGCAACAGCGATCCCCTGCTTTCAAACGGCGGCATCGATGCCGCGCTCTGGTGGCGATATCATGGCGACCCGACCCGCCCGCTGCAGACCTACGGCAGCGCCGGCCTCTCCTGGCTGCACGACGGTGGCGTGTTGAAAGGCCACAGGGAACCGGTCATCGGCTTTCTGCAAGCCGGACTGCGCTACCGCTGGAACCCGGCCGTGGAAGGCCTGCTGCAGATCGACGCCCACAGCCCGATCGCCGACGACAGCCGCGTCGATGGCCTCGACACCAGCCTGCAAGGGCAGTTCGGGATACGGTTTCCCGATCTCATCAAAGGCTACCGGTTGGACCTGTACTTCTCGGAAGACATCCTGCCTGGGCATGCGCCGGATATTACCTTTGCTCTCTCCCTGTCACCCATAGAAACTCTCTGAAGGTCCCGCCCAATTTGCCGCAGTGAACTCCTTTCTATAGCATCCACCCCATAAAACCCCAACCGCCCCGGAGTTCCATGTCGTTCAACCGCCCTTGGCACGGTCTGCTGCGCAAACTGCTGTTCCTTTGGGTGCGCGTGGATACCCTGCCGAAGGCACTGCCGCCCGCGGACTGGGGCACGCAGCCCGTCCTGTATGTGATGGCGGAGCGCGGGCTTTCGGATCTGCTGGTGCTGGAGCAGGTTGCCCGGCAGCACCGGCTGCCGGACCCTCTGGCCGACCTGCCGGGACGGTTGAGGGGGTGGCACTCGGTGTACAGCGTGGCGTCGCGCAATCCGCTCAGCGAGTGGCTGCTGCAGAAGCCGAAACACAGCAGAATGCTGGAGGATCTGCTGCAGCGACACCAGCAGGATCCCGATTTCAATCCAGCTCTGGTGCCGGTGTCGGTGTTCTGGGGCCGCCCCATAGCCCGCGAGCGGCACTGGCTTCAGGTCCTGTTCGCCGATACCTGGGCGCTCGGCGGGCGGCTGCGCCGCCTGTTCACGATACTGGTCAACGGCCGGCAGACCACGCTGATCTTCTCTCCGTCGATGCGCCTCAGCGAACTGGTCGAAACCAGCAGTGGATCGGTGGAGCGGCTCAACCAGGCGCTGACCGAAGTCCTGCACCGCCAGCACGAGGCCACCTTCGGCCCGCGCATCCCCAGCCGTGCGCAGATGATCGAACGCATCCTCGCCTCGGGCGCGCTGCAACGAGCGATCGAAGACCAGGCCCGCGAGCGCGGGGAGAGCCCGGCACGGTTGCGGCGCGAAGCGGTCGGTTATTGCCGCGAGATCGTCGCCAACCCGACGCAGATTTCGCTGGAGATCATGCGCCGACTGCTGGATTTCTTCTGGCGGCGCTTCTACAACGGCATCGAGATCGCCGACATCGAGCGCATCAAGCCGGTGTCGCTGAGCCATCAGCTGGTCTATGTGCCCTGCCACCGCAGCCATGTGGACTACCTGCTGCTCTCCTATGTGATCTTCCATCAGGGTCTGGCACTGCCCTATATCGCGGCGGGCGACAACCTCAACATTCCGCTCATCGGGCGCCTGTTGCGCGGCGGCGGCGCGTTTTTCATCCGCCGCAGCTTTCGTGGCAACCCGCTCTATGGCGCGGTACTCAACCAGTACCTGCGTGAACTGGTGGGCATGGGGGTGGCGCTGGAGTATTTCATCGAGGGCGGCCGCAGCCGCACCGGCCGACTGCTGCCGCCCAAACTCGGCATGCTGTCGATGACCGCCGGCGCCTGGCTGGAAACGCGCAACAAGCCGCTGGCCTTCGTGCCGGTGTATATCGGCTACGAGAAGCTGATCGAGGGCAACGCCTATCTGGGTGAGCTCTACGGGCAGAAGAAGAAAAAGGAATCACTGCTGACCACGCTGCGTTCCATCCTGACCCTGAAGGGCCAGTTCGGCAAGGTTACCACCCGCTTCGGCGAACCCATTGAACTGGAACACTGGTTCTCCCGGATGCAACCGGACTGGCACGATCAGCCGATGGACGATGCACGGCACCAGCCCTGGTTCCGCCGGGCCATCGCCGCACTGGGCCAGGAGATCATGCTGTCGATCAACCGCGCGGCGGTGGTCAATCCGGTCAATCTGGTCGCCACCACACTGCTGGCCACGCCACGGCAAAGCATCGACGCGCGGGAACTGATCGACCAGTGCG
>JALSKD010000105.1 GCA_026989015.1 Gammaproteobacteria bacterium | reverse complement strand
GGCCGCGCTCCGAGAAATCTGTCAACTTTTCCGGACAAGCCGGAACGAAAATCCGGAAAATCTGTAAAGAAAATCGGACAGCCCCGAAACGGGCCGGAATCATCCCGTTGAAAATAGCGGAAAGCCATAGAATGGCATGATATATGCCTGTACTTGGTCAGGATTTTGGAATACTGGATAACCAACCGGAGTAAGGACCATGAAAAAATACCTGACGGCATCCCTTCTGAGTGTGAGCCTGATCGCCGGATCCGCCATGGCGGCGCCGATCTATGTGCAAAGCACCAATGTCGAAGGACTGGGAACAGTAACCTACGATATCAGCTACCCGATGAACGATGCACCCGAGTTCACCTTTGATGTGACTGCGGGCAACCTGGACCACAATCTGGGTGCGTATACGCCGGGTGAATACACCATCGACTTCACCTTGGAAGGCTTCTGGGTGGATTACGACAATGACGGTGCGGCGGACTTCACCTTGTCCCCGGTATCCGTTACCGGTTTGGGTCCGGCAAGTCTTGGCCCGCTGCCGCCGCTGAGCGGTACCGCGGGTGCCCTGAGCTGGAATGTGGATGTTCCGGGCAGCAGTGTCTGGCTCAGCTATGACTTCGATTCGGTCTATGATGAGACCCTGTGGGCCAATGCGCAGGTGAATGTGTTCCTGGCCGGTGTGGACTTCTCGAATACCTGGTATGCCAATGGCGTAATGGATGCCCGCATCGGCTGGGATCTGATGCGCATCGACCTCAACCCGGTAGCGGTATCCGAGCCGTCCCTGTGGCTGCTCAGCGGCATCGGCCTGATCGGTTTCGGTGTCGCGCGCATCCGGCGCCGCAGGGCCTAGGGAAGCGCTGCGCTCCATCCTCGAAAGCCTCCGCCTCGGCGGGGGCTTTTTTCGTTCAGGAGCCCTTGAACAGGTCGTCGAGCTTTTGCTCGTAACGGTGGTAGTCGAGAAACGCGTAGAGTTCATCGCGGGTCTGCATCCGATCGATGACGCCCTGTTGCGTGCCTGTCTGCAGGATCTCGCGATAGACCCGCAGTGCGGCGGCGTTGGCGGCACGAAAGGCGGACAGCGGGTAGAGCGCGATGCTGACCCCGGCATCGGCCAGCTGTTGCGTGGTGAACAGCGGGGTAGCACCAAACTCGGTGATGTTGGCCAGCACCGGCACGCCGACGGCGTCGACGAATCGGCGGTACTGATCCAGTTCGGTCATCGCCTCGGGGAAGATCATGTCCGCACCGGCCTCGACACAGGCCAGCGCGCGTTCGATGGCCGATTCCATGCCCTCCACCGCCAGTGCATCGGTGCGCGCCATGATGACGAAATCGTCGTCGCTGCGGGCATCCACCGCTGCCTTGATGCGGTCCACCATTTCCTGTTGCGAGACAATCGCCTTGTTGGGGCGGTGACCGCAGCGTTTCTGCGCCACCTGGTCCTCGATGTGCACGGCCGCGGCCCCGCAGCGGATCATCGAGCGGATCGTGCGTGCGATATTGAAGGCGCCGCCGAAACCGGTGTCGATGTCCACCAGCACCGGGCTTTCGGTGACATCGGTGATCCGTTCCAGGTCGGTGAGCACATCCTCCAGCGTGGTGATGCCCAGATCGGGAATGCCGCGTGAGCCGGCGGCCACACCACCGCCGGAGAGGTACAGTGACTTGAAACCGGTGGCTTCGGCCAGCCGTGCGTGATAGGCGTTGATGGCGCCGGCGCACTGCAGTGGCCGTTCGCTGGCGGCCAGTTCACGAAAGCGTTTTCCTGGAGATGATGCGGTCATGGTCTGGGCTCAGTCGGTGGCGTAGCCCAGCGATTGCAGGGCGATGCGGATTTCGTCGAGGATGGCCGGGTCGTCGATGGTGGCCGGCATCTTCCAGTCGCGGCCATCGGCGATGCAGGCCATGGTGCCGCGCAGGATCTTGCCGGAACGGGTCTTGGGCAGGCGCTGCACCACCACCGCCGACTTGAAGGCGGCGACCGGGCCGATCTGCTGGCGCACGCGCAACACCAGTTCGGCGATCAGCTCCTGTTCGTCGCGTTCGACACCGGCCTTGAGCACCAGCAGACCCAGCGGCAGCTGGCCCTTGAGGGCATCGGCGACGCCGATCACCGCGCATTCGGCAATGTCCGCATGGCCGGCCAGCACTTCTTCCATTTGCCCCGTGGACAGCCGGTGCCCGGCGACATTGATGACATCGTCGGTGCGGCTCATGATCCACAGGTAGCCGTCATCGTCCTTGTAGCCGGCATCGCCGGTCAGGTAGTAACCGGGGTGCTTGCTCAGATAGGCCTCGATGAAACGCTGTTCCGCGTTCCACAGGGTCGGCAGGCAGGAGGGCGGCAGCGGCAGGCGGATGGCGATGTCGCCCATGGTGCCGGGCGGCTGTTCGTTGTGGTCCTCGTCGAGGATGCGCACATCGTAGCCGGGCATGGCCACCGTTGGCGAGCCGGGCTTGACCGGCAGCGGCTCGATGCCCATCGGATTGGCGGCGATGGCCCAGCCGGTCTCGGTCTGCCACCAGTGGTCGATGACCGGCTTGCCCAGCGTGTCGCGGGCCCAGAACAGGGTGTCCGGGTCGCAGCGCTCGCCGGCGAGAAACAGCGATTCCATGCAGGAGAGGTCGTAGGCCTGCAGGTAACGGCCCTCCGGATCTTCCTTCTTGATGGCGCGGAACGCGGTGGGGGCGGTGAACAGCACCTTCACGCCATGCTCGCTGATGACCCGCCAGAAGGCGCCGGGGTCCGGTGTGCCTACCGGCTTGCCTTCGTAGATGACGGTGGTGCAGCCCTTGAGCAGCGGGCCATAGACGATGTAGCTGTGACCAACCACCCAGCCCACATCGGAGGCGGCCCAGAACACATCGCCGGGGTCGATGTCGTACACCGCCTTCATCGAGTAGTGCATGGCCACCGCGTGGCCGCCGGTGTCGCGCACCACGCCCTTGGGCTGGCCGGTGGTGCCGGAGGTATAGAGGATGTACAGCGGGTCGGTGGCGCGCACCGATACGCAGGGGGCATCGCCGGCCAGCTCGGTTTCGGCATCCCAGTCGTGATCACGGCCGTCGATGAGCGGCGCTTCGGCCTGTGGCCGTGCCTTGATGATGCAGGTCTCCACACGGTGACGGGCCAGGCTGATGGCCTCGTCCAGCAGGGGCTTGTATTCGACGATGCGTCCGGGTTCGATGCCGCAACTGGCACTGACGATGACCCTGGGTTCGGCATCATCGATGCGGGTGGCCAGTTCGGCGGCGGCGAAGCCGCCGAAGACCACCGAGTGGATGGCGCCGATGCGCGCACAGGCGAGCATGGCGATGGCGGCCTCGGGGATCATCGGCATGTAGATGATGACCCGGTCGCCATAGTCCACGCCGTGGCGCTTGAGCACGCCGGCGAAACGGGCAACACGCTGCTGCAGTTCCCGGTAACTGATCTTCTGCTGCAGCCCGGTGACCGGGGAGTCGTAAATGATCGCGGTCTGGTCGGCGCGGCCGGTCTCGACATGCCGGTCAACGGCGTTGTAGCAGGTGTTGAGGCTGCCGCCGGTGAACCAGCGTGGTACCGGTTGGGCCTCTCGGTCCAGTACCTTGTCCCAGGGACTGTCCCAGTGCAGTTCGGCTGCCGCTTCGCCCCAGAAGCCTTCCGGGTCCTGCAGCGAGCGGCGGTAGATTGCCTGATAGCTGTCCATCGTCTCCTCCTCAATCGGTCAGCGCGTGCGGGCTGATGACCGCGCCGTCGCTGTCAGCGTAAATCCAGTGGCCGGGCTGAAGGATGGCACCGCCGATACAGACGGTAACGCCAGTCTCCCCCCGGCCCAGCTTGTGGCTTTTCTTCGGGTGGCAGCCGTGCGCCATGACCCCCACCGGCAGTTGGGTGATGACCGCGCTGTCGCGGATCATCCCGTCGATGATCACACCGGCCCAGCCATGATCAAGGGCGAGTTGCGCCAGCCGGTCTCCGAGCAGGGCGCAACGGCGCGATCCTCCGCCATCGACCACCAGCACACGCCCTTCGCCGGGTTGTTCGAGTTGCTCGCGCACGCGGCTGTTGTCGTCCAGGCATTTGACGGTCTGTAGCGGACCGCAAAAGGCGCTTATCCCTCCGAAGTGCCGCAGGCCGGGGTCGAGTACCTGCAGCGCATCGCCATGAAGGTCGCAGAGATCGGCAGTCGCGGGACAGTGGTTCATGGGCCAGGGACGGTATCGGGCGGACGGTCCCATGATAACGGCAGGGCGAAGCATGCGGGTACAGGTTTTCCAATACTGTGCATTGAAACCGCACGCGTCTGATGGAATTGGGCGATAATCCCGACATGAACGGGATGCTGCTGATTCTGCTGATCGCCCGCGGACCCCTGCCGCCGCAGCTGGCCTTTGTGGCGGCGGATGATGCCGTCGATTGCCGCAGCCGCGAGGCGATGCTGATCCCGCTGATTGCATCCACCGGCGGGCGCATTCTCGCGCGCCGCTGCGTGGCTTCGTCGCAGCGCTATACGCCCTACCGCCACGCGCCCCCGGTGTCCGCGCCGGCGAGCGTATGGCGCGTCGATCTGACCGAGAATCCGCCGGTGCTGGAACGGCAGAAGGATTGGGCGAGCTGCCGTACCCGGGTGGCGGCCACGCCCGGTGACGACCTCTGCGCCCTGTCGCGGCAGCAGCCCGAAGGGCAGTGGGGTCGTTGGTGGCGACGTCTGCGTGGGCTGTTTTATTAACCCGGCAAGTATCTACATCGTGTTCAGCCCGCTCGCGCTTGTTCGCGGCAAGGCATCGGTGCGCTGCTGCAGTCATTCTGCAGCAAGCGCCGATAACGCCGTCCGCGGGCAAGCACGAGCGGGCCTCACTCTTTTGTTTTCAATAGGTTAGGGGCTTCAAGAATGAGCCAGCTCGGTGTTGTCCGCAGGGATGCGGGCAAGGGGCGAGAGCAGGATGCGTTGAGCTTTGCGGCGCTTGCCAAGGGAACGACCCTTGCCTGCGCACCGCGCCTTGATCTGGCCCATTCTTGAAGCCCTGAAGACGATATAGATACTTGCCGGGTTAATAGGGTTCAGGCGACAGGCCATGACGCCCTCAGCCGCAGCCGGCCGCGGGATTGAAGCGGATGCGTTGCGGGTAGGGATAGACATCGCGGTAGCGTTGCTGGCGCAGGTCCTGCTGCAGCGTCTGCCAGTAGGCCGGATCGAACAGTTCCGGGTGCTGCTGGCGCACGGCCTGGCGCAGTGCCGGGTTGCCGGTGATGAAACGGATGAATTCCTCCGGGAACACATCCCGTTCGCCCACGCTGTACCAGGGCTCGGCGGCCAGTTCCTGTTCCGGGGTCTGCGGCTCGGGGATGGCACGGAAATTCATGTCGGTCATGAATTCGATTTCGTCGTAATCGTAGAAGATCACCCGGCCGTGGCGGGTGACGCCAAAGTTCTTCAATAACAGGTCGCCGGCAAAGATGTTGGCGGCAGCCATGTCCTTGATGGCCTGGGCATAGTCCAGCAGAGCGGCTTCGGCGCTGGCCGCATCGGCGCGGGAGAGGAACAGGTTGAGCGGCGTCAGCCGCCGCTCGATATAGAGGTGGCGGATGATCAGCAGATCGCCGTCGATTTCGATGCTGGACGGTATCCTTCGCTCGAACTCCTGCAATAATTGCGGCGAGATGCGCTCCAGCGGAAAGGCGGCGTGGGAATACTCCAGGGTGTCGGCCATGCGGCCGACCCGGTCCTGCATCTTGACGATCTGGTACTTGCGTTCGACCTGGGCGCGGGTGGTCTTCTTGGGCGGCGGAAAGCGGTCGTTGATGACCTTGAACACATAAGGGTAGCTGGGCAGGGTGAAGACCGTCATCACCAGACCACGGATGCCGGGGGCCACTTCCAGGCGGTCGGTGGAATGGCGCAGATGGTGCAGGAAGTCGCGATAGAACTCCGTCTTGCCCTGCTTCTGCAATCCGATGGCGGTGTAGAGATCGGCCTTGGTCTTGTGCGGCAGCATGCGTTGCAGAAAATCGACCACCGCCGACGGGGTGCGGGTGTCCACCATGAAATAGCTGCGGGCGAAGCTGAACAGGCTGGTGATGTCGTCGGCAGCAATGACCAGCGCATCGACGAACACCTGGCCACGGCCGTTGTTGAGCAAGGGGATGGCGAAAGGGATGACCTGATCGCCGTTGAGCCCCATGCCGATGAGGTAGGCGGCCTTGTTGCGGTAGAACAGGGCATTGAGCACCCGCAGCTGGAAGTGTTGCTGGAATTCGATCTGCGGCAGCACGGTGGTCTTGATGCGCTGCACCAGCCGCCGCAGATCGCGGTTCAGATCCTCGTAGGGCAGGCCGTGGTCGGCGCGCAGCAGAATCCGTCGCAGACTGCGGGTCAGGCCCTCGCGGGTCGGGTAGAAGCAGTGGTAGGTGGCGTCCCGTTCGTCCTCCAGGTATTCGGTGGACAGACCGGGCCGCACGAAGATGTGCTCGTTGTTGTAGTAGCGCCGGTGGAACAGCGAGGTGAACACCGAGTTGTAGAAGGTCTCGGCCAGCTCCGGCTGCTGGTGCGGATAAAGCAGGCGGATGTATTCGATCTTGATGCGTCGCCACAACTCCGGGTCGAAGCGCTGCAGATCGTAGTGCGCGCGCAGCGCATCGCGTGTCTCCTTCAGCCGATCGCTGTACAGCAGGATCCGTTGCCGCTGAGCCTGATCCCCGGCGCACCAGTCACAGCGGGCGAAGCGGGCCCGAGCGCCGCGCGTGATTTCCAGGAACAGGGCATAGTGCCGGTCGAAGCCGCGCAGCACCGCCTCGGCGATCGACTGCGCGGCATCGGCCATGGCTCAGAATTGCTCTTCTTCGGTGGAGCCGGTCAGCGCGGTCACCGAGGAGGCGCCGCCCTGGATCACCGTGGTCACATCGTCGAAATAACCGGCGCCCACCTCCTGCTGGTGGGCGACGAAGGTATAGCCCTTGTCGGCTGCAGCGAACTCCGGCTGCTGCACCTTTTCCACATAGTGCTTCATGCCTTCGCCGCGCGCATAGTCCCAGGCCAGATCGAACATGTTGAACCACATGCTGTGGATGCCCGCCAGGGTGATGAACTGATAGGTGTAGCCGTATTCCGCCAGCCGTTCCTGGAATTCGGCGATGCTCCGGTCGTCGAGGTTTTTCTTCCAGTTGAAGCTGGGCGAACAGTTGTAGGCCAGCAGCTGGCCGGGGTTCTCGGCGCGCACCGCCTCGGCGAATTCACGGGCGAAGCCCAGATCCGGCTTGCCGGTCTCGCACCAGACCAGATCGGCATAGGGGGCATAGGCCACGCCGCGGGCGATGGCCTGTTCGAGTCCGGGCCGGGTCACGAAGAAGCCCTCGGCGGTGCGTTCGCCGGTGAGGAAGGGGGCATCATAAGGGTCGGCATCGGAGGTGATCAGGCTCGCCGCCTCGGCATCGGTGCGTGCCAGCAGCAGGGTCGGCACGCCCAGCACATCGGACGCCAGACGCGCCGCGACCAGTTTCTGGATCGCCTCTTGGGTGGGCACCAGTACCTTGCCGCCCATGTGACCGCACTTCTTGACCGCGGCCAGCTGATCCTCGAAATGCACCCCGGCGGCGCCGTTGACGATCATGTTCTTCATCAGCTCGAAGGCATTGAGCACGCCGCCGAAACCGGCCTCGGCATCGGCCACGATGGGCAGGAAATAGTCGATGTAGCCTTCATCGCCAGGGCCAATGCCACGACCCCACTGGATCTCGTCGGCGCGCTTGAAGCTGTTGTTGATGCGACGCACCACGGTGGGAACGGAATCATAGGCGTACAGCGACTGGTCCGGATACATGGTCTCGGAGGTGTTGTTGTCCGCCGCCACCTGCCAGCCCGACAGGTAGATGGCCTCGATCCCGGCCTTGGCCTGTTGCAGTGCCTGGCCGGCGGTCAGTGCGCCAAGGCAGTTGACATAGCCCTTTTTCGCGCCGCCATTGATCAGCTGCCACAAGCGTTCGGCACCGCGCCGTGCGAGGCTGTGTTCAATCTGCACCGAGCCGCGCAGCCGCACCACATCGGCCGCGCTGTAGGTTCTTTTGACCGTGGCCCAGCGGGGATTGCTGCTCCATTCGTTTTCGAGCTGTTCGATCTGTTGTTGGCGGTTCACGGCAGTCTCCGGTTGTGTGATCGACAAAAAATTACCGGAAAAACACCCCGCACATGTGACGATGTTTCAATAATGCCTATTGAAAAGCGCTGTCGGCTGGATGCCGGAGGGTGAAAATGCTTAAATGGCGCGGCACCTGTCCTCAAGACGGAGAAAGGAACACCATGCGCACGCGACTCGTCCCCACCCTGATCCTGTTGATGTTGACGCTCGGCTTCGGCCTCGGCGCCAGCGCTCAGCAGAACCTCGATCAGGGGCTCAGTTCCATTCTTGCCATCATCGACAAGGCCATTGCCGAGTTCAACGCGCCACCCGCCGAAGGCACTGGTGCCGATGCACTCAAACGGCAAAAGGAAACGGCATCGGCCACCATCGTCAATCTGTCTCGTACCCTCGGCAAGCTCAGCTACTCCAGGCTGCAGTGCGGTCAGGCCGATGTGCTGGCCGAGTTCACCGCCCGCGTGCAACAGATGCCGGAAGACTACCGAGACGCCATGCGTGACGCCTTTCAGGCCGGCTTCGACCAGAGCAAGGAGGAAAGTCCGCTGTTGTCCGACGATGAATGCAAGCGCCTCACTGCCTCACGCAGCCGCGGAGAAAAGAAAGCGCAGCCCAAGGTGGCCGCGGAAGCGGAAAAACCCGCTGAGCCCAAAGCCGAGAAAAAGCCGGAAACCGAGGAAGAACAGCGTTTGCGCGCCCTGCGCCTTGCGGAGATCACGGGCCAGCTGGCCTGGAAGCGGAAGTTCTGTGGCGACAAGGGCGTGACGCGCCGTGACTTCAACGAAGTCATCGCCAAAATGCCCGAAGCCTGGCGCGAGGATGCCAAGAAGGCCTACTGGAAAGGCTACCAGCACGGCAAGCGGCTCAACAAGGGCTTGAAGCAAAGCGCCTGCGCGGGCTGATTCTCCTGCCGCGCTTTTTCAGCTCAGCCGGCGCAGCAGGAAAGCTGTGACACATCCTTGCTGAAGGTCTGGGCGCAGAGGCGCAGGCCTTCGGCGAAGGTGAGGTAGGGACAGAGCTGATCGGCCAGATCGTCCACGGTCATGCCGGCGCGGATGGCGAAGGCGGCACTCTGGATCATTTCCCCGGCTTCAGCGGCGAGAATCTGTGCTCCGACCAGGCGCTTGCTGCCGCGTTCCACCACCAGTCTGACGAAGCCTTCCGTTTCGAAATTGACCAGCGCGCGTGGCAGATTGTCCAGTGTCAGTGTGCGGCTTTCGGCGGCCAAACCCTGGGCCTCGGCTGCCGATTCGGTCAGTCCGACCGTGGCCACCTGGGGGTCGGTGAAGATGACCGCAGGCAGTACGGTCAGATCCAGCTGTGCATCACCGCCAGTGATGTTGATGGCGGCACGGGTGCCGGCCGCGGCGGCGACATAGACGAACTGCGGCAACCGGGCGCAGTCACCGGCAGCGTAAATGTTCGGACTGGAGGTGCGCAGGCGGTCATCGACGATGATGGCGCCATTGTCCGCGACTTCTACCCCGGCCGCTTCCAGTTGCAGGGACGCGGTGTTGGGGCGCCGGCTGGCGGCCACCAGCAATCGGTCAGCATCGATCCGCCCTTTAGTGCTGTGCAGGCGAAAACGCTTTCCGTCATGTTCCACCGTATGCACACCGGCATCCTCGATCACCTGTATGCCTTCCTTTTCGAATGCCCGACTCAACCCTGCGCCCAGCGCTGGGTCTTCGCGGTAGAGCAGGCGGTGACGGGCCAGCAGTGTGACCTCGGCACCGAGCCGCCGCCAGGCTTGGGCCAGTTCGACGGCGATCACCGATGAGCCGATGATGGCCAGGTGGCGGGGCGGCTGCGGGCTCATCAGGGCGTCGGTAGAGGTCCAGAATGGCGTACCGCGGAGCCCTTCTATCGGCGGAATCACGGGATGGGCGCCGGTGGCGATCAGGGCACGATCGAAATCGAGTGTCTGTTCGCCGCCATCGCCGAGGCCTATGGTCAGGCGATTGTTACCGACAAAACGGGCCGTGCCACGGATCAGCCGGATGTCCGGATGATCGTCCAGTATCTGTTCGTACTTGGCCTGCCGCAGTTCCTCAACGCGGCGGGTTTGCTGGTCGAGCAGGCGGGCGCGGTCGATGGTTGGTGAATGCCGCTCCAGACCTTCGAAAGGGTGATGCCGTTGCTGCCAGGCCAGTTGCGCGGCGCGAATCATGATTTTGGAAGGCACGCAGCCGATATTGACGCAACTGCCGCCGATGACGCCGCCGCGCTCGATCAGGCTGACACGGGCGCCCCGTTCAACGGCCTTGAGTGCGGCGGCAAAGGCCGCGGAACCACTGCCGATGATGGCCAGATGGAGGCCGTCGTCGTGCCCCGAGTCTTCCGGTGTACAGTGGTCGCAGGCGCTGTGTTCGTTGTCCAGCATGAGTGTTCTCCGTTGAGATGGCGGGGAGTGTAAACCCCGTACCCGGCAACGGAGTCAACAGCGATGGTACAAGCTGCTGCGGCTGTGCGTCAGGGAGTGTCGGCGGCCGAAAGGCTGGAGATGATGGGGCAGGCCTCCTCGCGCTTGCGTTGTTCGCAGTGATCGATCAGGTCCTGCAGATGGACGGAGAGGGCGCGCAGGTCATCGATCTTGCGCCGGATCTGCTCCAGTTTGGCCTGGGCCAGCTCGCGGGTTTCGCCACACTGTCCGCTGCCCAGTTCGAGCAGGGTGGCGATTTCACGGAGGGTGAATCCGAGCTCCTGGGCGCGCTTGATGAAGCGCAGGCGCTGGATGTGTTGCTCGCTGTAGAGGCGGTAGCCTTCGAGGGGACGGGGTGGCTCCTCGATCAGGCCCAGCCGCTGGTAGTAGCGGATGGTTTCAATGCCGACACCGGCCTTGCGGGCGGCGCGGCCGATGGTGAGTGGCTTTCCGGTCAAGGCGGTTTCCTCGGGATGGCTTGGATCATTGGACGAAAAGGGCTTGACCCGGTTCCATGGTACGGAGTTTAGAGTGCAGGCTCAATGAACCGACAGGCCGACTGGAAGCGAATGACCATGAACATCGAACATGCTGAACAACCCCTGAGCCATGAGGACACGCCAGCCGTGGACAAGTCCGTCAACAAGAGCCTGATCGGGGGAATGGTTGCCGGCATCACGGCATCGGTCTGTTGCGTCGGCCCATTGCTGCTGCTGTCGCTGGGAGTCAGTGGCACCTGGATCGGAAACCTCAGCGCGATGAATGCCTATCGGCCCTGGTTCATCGGCCTGACGCTGGTGTTCCTGTTCCTGGCGTTTCGAAAACTCTATCTCAAGCCGCCAAGCTGTGCCGTGGACGCGCCCTGCGCCAGCGAGAACAGCCTGCGCAAGCAGAGAATCCTGTTCTGGGTGGTGTCGGTATTTCTGCTGTTGCTGATTACCTTCCAGTATTACGGCCTGTACCTGTTGAACTGAGGAAAATACGATGAAATCCATTCTTTTGGCCCTGTTCCTGGCCCTGACGGCCTTCACCGCAAGCGCTGCCGAATTGCAGACGGTGCGTCTCGAAGTGGACAAGATGACCTGCAACCTGTGTCCGCTCACCGTGCGTACCGCGCTGCAAAAGGTTGAAGGGGTCGAAAAGGCGACGGCGAAATACGAGGGCGACGGTGTCGGCTGGGCCGAGGTGACCTTCGATCCGGACAAGGCCAGCGTCGAGGACCTGACCTTTGCCACCGAAATGGCCGGCTACCCGTCGCGGCTGAAACAGTGAGGGCCGTTCAGGCGAGAATCCTGTAGGGGACTTGCTGCACCTGCAGAAATGATTCGGCCTCGGCACCCTGCAACAGGGCCAGGGTGCTGAGTATGCCGGCGTCGAGGCAGCGGGGTGCGGCGACGGTCACCGAGCGCGGTGCACCCGGCGTCGGCCATCCGGTTTTCGGGTTCAAAACATGCCCGTAGCGAATGCCCTGATAAAGGATGTGGCGATGCGCGTCGCCGCTGGTCGCCAGCGCCCCCTGCGACAACCGCCAGCTTTCCACGGCCTGGTCGCTGGCATCGGGGTGGCCGATACCGACGGTCCAGCGGCGGCCATCGCGCTGTGGCCGGTTGCAGGCCAGATCACCGCCAAAGTTCACCAACAACGGCACCCCCTCCGCCTGACGGGTGAGCAGCCCCAGTACCCGGTCCACGGCGTACTCCTTGCCGATGCCGCCAAAGTCGATTTCCATGCCTGGCGGCAGGCGGAGCTGCGGGCGTGTCCAGTCCACGTGCTGCCAGCCGATCAGCGGCAGGAGTGCGTCGCTGTCCTGGCGTGACGGGGGCGGTGAGCAGCCATCGAAGCGCCAGATCCGGCGCAGAATGCCGGAGGTGATGTCGAACAGTCCGTCGCTGATGCGCCAGCAGTGGTCGGCGAAGTCCAGCAGGTCGGCGGTTTCATCGTCCACGCACAGGGGCTGACCGGATGAACGGTTGATGGCATGAACGACATTGTCGTCGCGATAGCGGCTGAACTTGCGCTCGATGCGACGGCATTCCTGTTCACTGGCCTCGCCCAGCGCACGCGCCTGTTGCGGATCGTCACAGTCGATCAGGATCTCGCAATCGCAGGCCATTGCCGTAAAGAAAGCGGCGTACAGCGAGCCTCTGCGCTGCAGGTCCATGGTCAGGAGGGCAGAAAATCGATCGGGTAGGTGACGGTGATCGGCGGCACCGGCTTGTTGGCGAAGCGGAACTTGCGCACCTTGGACAACAGGCGTTTTTCCAGCTTGGGGTTGTTGAGCTCGGAAGAGACGATGCGCGCCCGGGTCACGCTGCCGTCGGGAGCGATGGTCAGCTCGATCACCACCTTGCCCTGCAGTGAGGGATCCTTGCGCAGCTCGCGGATATAGATCTTGAAGATGGCGCCCTTGTTCTTCTGGAAGACGCGTTCGATCTCTTCCTGGCTGCGCGAGGCGCCGCGTGATTTCTTGCCGCTGGCCTGTTCGGCGATTTTCTTCGCGCTCTCGATGCGGCTGTTGACGGCGGTGGTCTTGCGCTGGGCCAGCTCGGTACCGCGTACCGAACGGTTGGCTGAACTGGTGCGGATGCCGCCGCTGCCAGAGGTGGCCTTGCGCGCGATCAGGTTGGGGTTGCTGACCAGGGTTTCGGCCTTTTTGCCGCCCGTGTTCTGCGGTGTGACGCCGAGATCGGTGGCGTCGATGGTTTCACGCAGGTCGGCGAGGTCATCCTGCAGCGCGATGAGCCCGCTTTGCTGGGCCTTGGCCCGTGCAGCGGCACGGCGGTCCACCGGTTTGGGCTTTGGCTTGGGCTTGGGCTTGGCCTCAGGCTTTTTCTTTACGGCTTTCTTTTCGGGCTTTTTCTTCTTCGGCTCCGGTTTTTTCTTTTCCGGCTCCTTCTTTTTTTCGGGCTTGGGCTTGGGTTTCGGCGGCGGAGGCGGCTTGAGTTTCTTTTCCTGGATCAGCTTGGCCAGACGCGGTGCCACCTCGACCAGTTTTTTCTGCGGCGGCTCCGGCAGGGTCAGCCGGTTGATGATGAAGCCGGCGGCCATGAACAGCAGCAGGAAAACGATGACCATGCGCCGGAACAGCCGGTCCTCGCTGCCCTCGGTCCAAGGCAGCAGAGGCTCGTTGCGGTTGCCTGCGCCGTCGGACAGCCTAGCCATCGGCCTTGCCTGCCTTGCGGTTTACCGCAAACGAGATGTTGGTGAAGTTGGCCCCGGAAGCGGTGAGCATGATCTTCTTCAACAAGGCGTAGGGGATCTCCTTGTCGGCCATGATGACGACGCCCTTCGAGTCCTGCACATCACGGACCTTGCCGCGTTTGGCCAGCAGCGCCTGATACAGTGGGCGCAGGGTGCCGGATGTGTTGCCCAGTGCCTGTCTGACGGTCATCACCGGGCGACCCTCAAGCAGGATCTGCTGCTTGTCGACGGCGATGACCAGCTTGCGCAGGGGCTGCTTCTCGGCGCTGGAATCGGGCAGGATGATGTTTTTGGGCAGCGGCAGCACCTCGGAGTTGGAGGCGTTGACCAGCAGGAAGAACACCAGGATGGTGAAGATGTCCATCAGTGACACCATGTTGAGGCTCGCCGTGCGGTCCTTGCGGCGGGCGTGGTGCTCCTGCATGCGTTTGGCGCGTCGGGTCAGTTTCATGCTCGTGTCTGTGTCGTATCCATGGCCTTATTGGGCGTCGCCGATGGAGATGTCCGGAAACAGCTCCGCCATCGCCTGCTCACCTTCATGGATCGTCGGGTAGGCGCGGGCCGTGTCCATTACCTGGATCAGGTCGTCGTAACGGGTGTTGGGCTCCGACAGGATGGTGATGGCGGTCTTGTCGGGCAGCCGCGACTTGATCTGCTTCAGCGTCTGGCGCAGCATCGGGTAGTTGTGCTGTCCCTTGTATTTCGGGATGCGCTTGATCAGTCCGCCCTTGTTGTCGGACAGGATCAGCGCGTTCTTGCGGATGGTCACGCGCAGTTCCCACGGCGGGTTCTTGTTTTGCTGGGCGTCTGCCTTGCCCGGCGGCGGCAGGTTGAGGTCGAGTATCGTGGTCTGCGAGAACACGGCGGTCATCAGCAGGAACGGAACCAGCACCACCATCAGGTTCATGAAGGCGGTGATGTTCAGCTCCACGGCCGGGTGCTTGTCGCGGGCTCTGAGTCGGCGGGAATTCACGGCTGGGATCCGCGGCTGCTCAGGATTGAGCGCCCTGCTGACGGGCCTTGCAGCGGGCCAGCTGGTTGGTGAAGCGGACCGTGGTCATTTCCAGCGAATCAATGATGTCGGTGGTCTTGGTCTGCAGGTAGGTGTAGAACAGCAGCAGGGGAATGGCGACCATGAGGCCGAAGGCGGTGGTGTTCATCGCGACCGAGATGGAGGTGGACAGGATTTCCGCCTTCATCGACGGATCGACCTGGGCGACGGCGGTGAAGGCCTTGATCAGGCCGATGATGGTGCCGAGCAGGCCGAGCAGGGTGGCGATGTTGGCGAACATGGCCAGGTAATGGGTGCGCTTCTCGAGGCGGGGAATGGCTTCCATGATCGCTTCTTCCATCGAGGCTTCGATGTCGTCGCGGCGGCGGGCGTTGTTGAAATTGAGCAGGCCCTGGTGGAGGATCTTGGAAACGGTGGCGCTGGATTTCTGGGTCAGCTGCATCACCCCGTTGAGGTCGCATTTCTCGAGCATCGGCATCAGCTTGCGCAGCGCGCCGCGGTTGCGCAGCTGGGCATTGGACAGGTACAGCCAGCGTTCCACCGTGATGGCGAGGCCGATCGCCAGCACCGCGAGAATCGGGTACATGAACGGTCCGCCGGACTGGAAAAAACGGATGACGGTATCAAGCATGGGATTTCTCTCCGTGGTGATGTGCGGCGCGCGGGCGCCTGTGGGTTTCGGTTCGGTTCATTGCGCCTTCTCCGCCGGCTGCTCGGGCCAGATCTGGCGGTAGTAGTTGACGCGGCGGCGGAAACTGTCGCGTTCGATGGGTTTCAGTGCCCGGTCGAGCACGCTGTCGTATTCGGGGGCGTCCATGGCAATGGTTTCGGCGCCTTGCCAGGGCACGATGTACAGGATCTTCGGCAATTCCTTGTTGCCGATGATGGCGGTGCCTTCCATTTCCAGGCGCTCCTGCGCCAGGGCTGGCGCGGCCAAGGCGGCGAGCAGCAGGGTCTTGAGCGCCGCCTTCATGAGTTTTGCCGCGCTTCGATGCGGCGCTTGATGTCGATGATCCATTTTTCAACCTGTGGGTCCGGCGTGTCGAGCAGTGACTGGTAGCGCTGGTACTCTTCCAGCGCGGCGGGCCAGTCGCCCATGTACAGATCAAGGAGAATGCCGCGGTTGAGGTGCGCCGCGGCATAGTCCGCATCGGCTTCGATGGCCTTGTTGTAATAGTCCAGCGCCTGTTGGAATTGCCCGTCACGGCGGGCCAGCACGCCGAGGTGATTATAGGCGACTGCATCGTTTTTATCCTGCTCCAGGGCGCGGTCGAACGCCTCGCGTGCCTCGTCGTAGCGTTCCAGTCGCATCAGTTGCAGGCCGAGATTGGTCTGCGCCCTCGGATAGTCGGGCTTCATCTCGATCAGCATCCGGAACTGCTCGGCCGCGGCCTCGGCGTCTCCGCCGCGCGCGGAATCCATCGCAATACGGTAGAGGTCATCGCCGGGATCGGGCACCGCAGCGGTCTGCGGCTCGGGCGGAGGCGGCGTGGCGCAGCCGACGAGCAGCACGGTGAACAGGATGAACGGCAGCAGTCTATTCGGCCACATCGTCGATCAACTCCGGTTTGCGGTAGCGGAAGGGCATCATCTCGCCGAGGGATTCGAGGCTGTGCCTTACCGAATCGTCCCACACCCCTTCGGGGATGCGCGCCACATTCTGCTCGTGTATGGCCAGTGCCTTTTCCTCGAAGGGGAAGGCCTGGTCTTCCAGCAGGTAGTTGTATTCTTCCAGCTCATCCGCGTTGAGGCCTTTTGGCCGCTCGGATTCGAGCAGGGCCTTGGCAAAATGGCGGTAGATTTCGGCGATCTGGAAGGTGGC
>JALSKD010000104.1 GCA_026989015.1 Gammaproteobacteria bacterium | reverse complement strand
GCCCATCGAAGGCACCTTCCAGAAGGTCAAATACCTCGACGAGATTGCGCGCATACAGGAGTTCATTGCCAGCCGTGGCGTGTTCGACAAGAGCTTTTCCTTTGCCGATTTCATCAAGCTGACGCACCAGGTCATGGACGAGACCGAAACGCCGCAGTTGCCGGATGAGGACGAGGTGGTGCAGGTGTACATGGAGTTCGTCCAGTTCGATGCGGTCAAGGCCTATGTCACTCAGGACTATTCGGCGGCGCGGATCCTGGTGCGCCACCATGTGGGCGATTCCAGCCGGCTCAAGCAGGAGTTTGCGGCCATTCGTGCCTTCATCGAGCAGGATCTGCGCTCCCAGCTGAAGGTCACCCTGACCGGCGATTCGGTGCTCAATTCCGACGCTGCCGATGCCATGGCGCTGGGGCAGATCCAGTCGCTGCTGCTGATGGTGGCGGTGATCCTGCTGCTGGTATCGCTTTTGTTCATCGACATCCGTGCCGGTTTGATCGCGCTGATTCCGAACCTGTTTCCGGTGGTGGTCCTGTTCGGGGTGATGGGCTATTACGGCATACCGCTGGACACCGGCACCACCATGGTGGCGGTGATCGCCATCGGTATCTGCGTCGATGACACCATCCATTTCCTGAGCCGCTATCACGCCAATACCCGCGGCACCAGTGATGTGGTCGAGGCACTGCGTCTGACCCTGGAGCATGAGGCCACGCCGATCACCACCACCTCCATCGCACTGGCACTGGGCTTTGCCACGCTGATGCTGTCCAGCTTCAAGCCCGTGGTCTATTTCGGTGCCCTGTCGGCGCTGGTGATGATCCTGGCCATGTTCTCCACCTTCATTCTGGCCCCGGTACTGCTGTCCTTTACCAAGCTGGTGACCGTCTGGGACATGCTGTCGCTGAACCTCAAGGCCGAAGTGCTCAACAACAGCAGACTGTTCCGCGGCCTCAAGGGCTTTCAGGTCAAGCAGGCAGTGCTGTCGGGCACGGTTCGCCAGTTCGCGCCGGGGGAGGTGATCGTCGATCAGGGCAATGCGGCCGACGAATTCTATGTGCTGCTGGAAGGCACCGCGACCGCTACTCACCGTTCGGCCGACGGCTCGGTGCATACGCTGGCCTTCCTGCGGCCGGGTGACCTGTTCGGCGAGATGGCCCGGCTCTCCGAGCGCAAGCGCATGGCCCGCGTCACCGCCAACGAGCCGGTGCGCGTGCTGGAAATGAAATGGGACAGCATCCGCCAGCTCGGCCGCTGGCATCCGCGCATCGCAATGAGGCTCTACCGCAATCTGGCGGAGGTCCTCAGCGAACGCCTGACCCGGCTTTCACAGGAACCGATGCAGACCCGCGACGAACTGACCGGTGCCCTGACCCGGCCCTATCTGTGCGAGATTTTCCAGCAGGAATTCAAGCGCAGCCGCCATTTCTCGGAATCCATGTCGTTGATGCTGCTGGAGATCAACATCAATCCGGCCGAGAATGCCGTCTGCGAGCCGGCCGAGTGCGAGCAGGTGCTGCGCAAGGTCACTCAGTTGATCCAGGAAACCTTGCGTCCCACGGATGTGTTCGCCCGCTGGGACGAACGCAGTTTCATGGTGCTGCTGCCGCGCACCCGCGCCGAAGACGCCGTGCTGCTGGCCGAGAAACTGCAGCGCACCCTGGAGGAGGCGGAGTTGACTTCGAAGGCGCATCTGCACATCAGCGTCACCGTCACCGAGGCGCGCAAGAGCGATGGCGGGCGCCAGCCGCTGGACCGTCTGGAAGAACAGATGGAAAAGCTGCGCCAGAGCCGCAAGAGCCTGCAGGTGGCGGTGACCTGATCTCGATCAAGCCAAGGCCGCGTACTGCGACAATTTGTCACTCCCCGGCGCCCTTCCCCCTCCCTATGATGACCTCCTTTCCATTTTCCGGGAGACTTTCATGAAACACCTGCTGTTCCTGCTGGCGCTGGTGGTCAGCGCCTCCGCCCTGGCCGATGCGGCCGCCACCGTCACCGTTGACAAGCCCTTCGCCCGCAAGGCGATGAAGGCCCAGCGCAACTCTGCCGCCTTCATGACGCTGCACAACAGCGGTCCGGCAGTGGCCATCGTGGCCGCCGAAAGTCCGGTGGCCGACATCGTCGAACTGCACACCCATGTGCACGACAACGGCGTGATGCGCATGCGCAAGATCGACAAGATCGACCTGCCGGCCGGTGCTTCGGTCACCCTCCAGCCGGGCGGTCTGCATGTGATGCTGCTGGGTCTGAAGAAAGACCTCAATGAAGGCGATGCCGTGTCCGTGACCCTGGTCTTCGACGACGGCAGCCGCAAGACCATCGAGGCGCCGGTGCGCATGGTCATGCGTCCGAAAATGAAGATGAAAGGCATGGATCACTCCGGCATGAAGATGCAGGCGCATTGAGACGGCCATGAAAAACCGAAAGATCCTGCTGTTCTGGGCGGTGGTCGTCGTCTTCTTTGGCGGCTTGCTGCTTGCACAGCAGTACCTGAAGCGCCAGGGCAGCGACCTGCTGCCGGGGGCCGGAGGCG
>JALSKD010000103.1 GCA_026989015.1 Gammaproteobacteria bacterium | reverse complement strand
AAGGCCAGAAGCAGCAGGGCCAGAATCAGCAAGGCCAGAATCAGCAAGGCCAGAATCAGCAAGGCCAGAATCAGCAAGGCCAGAATCAGCAAGGCCAGAATCAGCAGGGCCAGAATCAGCAGGGCCAGAATCAGCAGGGCCAGAATCAGCAGGGCCAGAATCAGCAAGGCCAGAATCAGCAGGGCCAGAACCCGCAAGGACAGAACCGTCCCTCGACCGCCAACGCTGACGAGGAGGGTGAAGCGGCGACAAGAAATCCGGCGGACGAACAGGCCGCCATCGAGCGTTTGCGTGCCGAGGCGGAGGAACAGCGGCGCAAGATGGAACAGTCGTCTCCCGCCACCCGCGAAGGGGAGGACAAGTCGGAACGACAGGCGGACACAAACGGAAAGCAGCCGGAATCCGCGGCGGTGTCGGGGCGTGATGCCACCGACCGCCAGACCCTGGAGCAGCAGGCCGAGGCCCAGTGGTTGCGGCGCATCCCGGATGATCCCGGTGGCTTGCTGCGCAACAAGTTCCTCTATCAATACAGCCGGCAACGGCCGGCGCAAACCGAGGATGAACCCTGGTGAACACGATGAAACAGTCCACACAGTTCAACTTTCTGCGCGGGATGGCCGCGCTGGTGTTGATGCTGGTCAGTCTTGACCTGCTGGCCGCCGACATCTCGGTGCGCAGCGACCGCAATCCGGTGGCGCTGAACGAAACCTTCCATCTGGTCTATGAGGCCAGCGGCCGGCTCGATGGTGATCCGGATTTTTCGGTGCTCGAACCGCTGGTCGACATCCTGGGGCGCAGCCAGGGCACCAATATCAGTATCGTCAATGGGCGTTACAGCAAGAAGGCCACCTGGACCCTGACCGTCATGCCGAAACGGGAAGGCGAACTCCTGCTGCCCCCGGTGCCCTTTGGCAAGGACCGCAGCAACAGCCTGCGGCTCAAGGTCACCGCTGCGCCCTCGGTGGCAAACACGGATCAGGCGCTTTTCAGCCGCATCGAGGCGGAACCGGATAACCCCTATGTGCAGCAGCAGGTCATCGTCCATCAGCGCCTGTACAGCGCCCGGCGTATCAATGCCTATGGTTTTGATGAACTGCAGGTGGAAGGGGGCGATGCAGTGATCGAACCGCTGGGTGAGGACCGCCAGTACCGCCAGACCATCGGCGGACAGGACTATATCGTCGTCGATCGCGCCTATGCGGTGTTTGCCCAGCAGCCCGGCCGTCTGCGCATCAAGCCGGCGCTGGCCGAAGCGCGCAGCGGCCGCAGCGGGGGGTTCAGGCTCGATCCGTTCAGCGACCCGTTCTCCGACCCCTTTTCCTCGCGCGGGCAGACGCTGCGTACCCGAGCCAATGGACTGACGCTCGAAGTCCGGCCGGTACCGGCCGATGCCGATGTCAACCCGTGGCTGCCGGCAACCGCGCTGGAGCTGCAGGCATCCTGGCCGGAGGACCCGCCGCGACTGGTGCAGGGCGAGCCGGTCACCCTCACCCTGTCGCTGAAGGCCGAGGGATTGACCGCCGCCCAGCTGCCGGAGATCCGCCTGCCTGACATCGACGGCGTCAAGCAATACCCGGATCAGGCGCTGCTGAATGATGTCAAGAACGACAGCGGCATCACCGGCTACCGGGTGCAGAAGATCGCGTTGATCCCGACCCGAGCGGGCGAACTGCGTCTGCCGGCCATCGAGCTGGCCTGGTGGAACCTTCGCGAGAATCGGCGAGAGGTGGCGCGCATTCCGGCGCGGACATTGAAGGTTGCACCCGCTGCAGCCGGTTCTGCGACGGCAAGCCCGGCCCCGCCCGCGGTCGCTGCGCCACCGCAGACCGCAGCACCGACACCGGCGGCCGCGCCGGAAAATGCCAATGCACCCGAGACACCGGCCGCCCCGGCGGCCGGTTACTGGCCATGGATCAGCCTCATCCTCGCCTGCGGCTGGGCGCTGACGGCACTGCTGTGGTGGTGGAGCCGGCGCGGTCAGCGTACGCCTCCCGTGCAGCCGGCGCAGAACCGCATCGCCCGTGCCGAGCGGGAACTGGCGCGGCTGCGCAAGGCCTGTGCGGCCCGCGATGACGCCGCCTGCCGTCGTCACCTGCTGGCCTGGGGACAGGCTCTGTTTGGCGAGGAATTTCATCTCGCCGGAGATGCCCTCGCTCATTTGCCCGAGGCGTTGGCCGAGCAGACCCGCAGGCTGGATGCCCGCCTCTATGGCGGTGCGGGCGAGGCGGTGGACCACGACCGCATCGCCGAGCAGGCGAAGGCGCTGACCCGTGCCGAGGCGGCCCGCGCCCGTCCGCGGGGCGAAGACGAGGGACTGGCCCCGCTGACCCCGCCGCGTCGGGCCGCTTGATGGTATAATCCCCGGTTTCATGCCGCTTTGGCGGCATACGGGCAGCAGGAAACCTCCATGAAATTCATCGACGAAGCCATCATCCATGTGCGGGCCGGTAAGGGCGGTAACGGCATCGTCAGTTTCCGCCGCGAAAAATACATTCCCAAGGGTGGCCCCGACGGCGGTGACGGCGGTGACGGCGG
>JALSKD010000102.1 GCA_026989015.1 Gammaproteobacteria bacterium | reverse complement strand
CGGATTCGGATATTCACCGGCGGCGATCAGGCCGGCGACGTGAGCCATGTCCACCATCAACCAGGCGCCTACCTCATCGGCGATACGGCGGAACTCGGCCCAGTCCAGCTCCAGTGAATAGGCGGAGAAGCCGGCCACGATCATCTTGGGCCGGTGTTCCAGTGCCAGTTCGCGCACCTGGTCGAAGTCCACCGCGCCGGTCTCGGCGGAGATGCCGTACTGCACCGCGTTGAACAGCTTGCCGGAGAAATTGACCTTGGCGCCGTGGGTCAGGTGGCCGCCTTCGGACAGGCTCATGCCCAGTACGGTATCGCCGGGTTGCAGCAGGGCGAAATAGACTGCGGCGTTGGCTTGGGAACCCGAGTGGGGTTGGACGTTGGCGTAGTCGGCACCGAACAGGGCCTTGGCCCGGTCGATGGCCAGCTGCTCGGCCACGTCCACATGTTCGCAACCGCCGTAATAGCGTTTGTGCGGATAGCCTTCAGCATACTTGTTGGTGAGCACCGAGCCCTGAGCGGCCATCACCAGCGGGCTGGCATAGTTCTCCGAGGCGATCAGCTCGATGTGGTCTTCCTGGCGGCGGGCCTCGTCGTCCAGGGCTCGGGCCAGTTCCGGGTCGAATTGGTCCAGGGTCAGTTGGGGGTCGAACATGGGCGTGCCTGTCCTGTGGGTGTTTGTGGGAAGGGCGCATTCTATCACCGGCCCGGCGGCGGTGACAGCGGGAGCATGCCTTGCAATGCATGGAAAAGAGGGTGAAGGTGGTCGCCGGGCAAAAAGGCTCCGGAGCGGAGCAGTACGCATAACCAGTTTCAGTCCGGCTGTCGTCAGAAGGCAATCGACCGCTCCTGATAGAAGCCGGCTTCAGGAATTCTCTGCGGCCTGAGTGTATTGGCTCAATGGTGCTTGCTCATCTTGAGGTGAACATATACTTGGTTTAGCAGGCTGTTGAAAAACTCCCAGAATTCCGCAAGATCAACCTGAACGTACCGATACGGTGATATTGACGATGCGAGGCCCGGACATACAGCAAGAGACGCTGTTCAGCACGGTGAGCCCGGAGCAGCGGGTGCCAAAGGATCATCCGTTGCGTCCCATCCGGCGAATGGTCGATGAGGCCCTCAAGGCGCTGGACAGCGAATTCAATACCCTCTACGCCGATCTGGGGCGAGACTCGATCCCGCCGGAGAAGTTGCTGCGGGCACAGCTGCTGATGGCGCTCTACACCATCCGTAGCGAGCGGCAGCTGGTCGAGCCGATCGACTACAACCTGTTGTTCCGCTGGTTCGTGGGTTTCTCGATGGACGACCGCGTCTGGCATCACTCGACCTTCACGAAGAACCGGGATCGGTTGCTTGAAGGTGAGGTGGCGCACAAGTTCTTTGCCCAGGTACTGGAGCAGGCCCGGGCCGCCGATCTGCTGTCGAAGGAACACTTCAGCGTGGATGGCACGCTGATCGAGGCCCTGGCCTCGCTCAAGAGCTATCGCCCCAAGGATGAAGAGGAGCCGCCGACTCGAGGCGGTGGGCGCAATCCCACGGTGGACTTCCGTGGCGAGAAGCGCAGCCGGGACACCCATGAATCGAAGACCGACCCGGAAGCGCTGCTGTTTCGAAAGAGCAAAGGCACGACCGCCAGGCTCAGCTACATGGGTCACCTGTTGATGGAGAACCGTCATGGGCTGGTCGTGGACGCCCGGGTGACCCAGGCGACAGGAACCGCCGAACGGGAGGCTGCCATCGACATGGTCGAAGCGCTCGCCGGCACGCACCGGGTGACGGTGGGCGCGGACAAAAACTACGACACGAGGGGCTTCGTGGAGGCGATGCGCGGTGCCAACGCCACACCCCATGTGGCCCAAAACGACACCCACCGTTCATCGGCCATCGATGGACGCACCACCCGCCACGCCGGTTACCGAACCAGCCAGACGATCCGGAAGCGGATCGAAGAATGCTTCGGCTGGCTCAAGACCATTGGCGGGTTGCGCAAGAGCCGGTTTGTAGGGCGTGACAAGCTCGACTTCGACTTTATGCTGGGAGCCGCCGCCTACAACCTGGTTCGGATGCGCAATCTGGGGGTGGCGGCATGTTGATGGCCCAGCTCCGAGGGGTTGGTGTGCCTAGAAACGGGCAAATCGGACGAAATTGGCCAATTTTTGGCCAGAGGGTAGGCGATGCCGTGCTTCAGCCGCTACTCATCGCCAGGAAGACCGCGTCAGTCGGGGTATTTTCAACGGCCTGTTAAAGTCAAGTAGCAATAACGAAACTCTGTTTTTATCGGGTTTCGTTATTTAAGATGAGTGCGGTGGCATTGTTAGTGGATTACCTAGTTGGATAATACTAGGCGAGTTATTTCAACCTGCGAGATTTGCTATCGTTAGCATCAGAGTGACCCGCCAGCGGAGTTTTTTCTCCAGGCATGAAGCCTGCCTACCGCCGGGCGATAAATACCAGTGCTTCTTCGCCGAGATAAGCGAAAGCCTCTGACCAGAACAGCATGGCCCAGGCATCGCTGAATCCGGCTTCGCATACAGTATCCAGC
>JALSKD010000101.1 GCA_026989015.1 Gammaproteobacteria bacterium | reverse complement strand
CCAGACCGTGATTGGGGAACAGGGTCGGGAACTGGCCGAGATCGCCATTGAGCGCCATGAAATTGAGCAGCACGGTATTGACCAGCAGGTTGACATTGTTGGCCGCCGGGCTGGCCGAGGTGACGACGGAAGCATCGGCTGAGAAACGGCCGATCTGGCGACCGGTGATCAGCGGCGTGGGCTTGCTCACCGGGTTGTAGACGAGGAAGAAGGAGCAGGCGGTGGACGAGTTGTCCCCGGTCCATTCACCCTTGCCGCGGCCGCCGAGCATGGTGCCGTTGTTTTGTGACTCGTCGCGGCGGCCGTTACTGGCCAGTGAGCCGTCGCTGAAGACATAAATCATCACCGGCTTGTTGACGCGGGAGGCGTAGTTGAGCACGGCACCGATGCAGCGGCCGGCGCGCAGGTCACGGTTCTCGCCGGTGCTGCGGTCGCCGGTGTGGTAGTCGTAGCCGCCCATGGTGACACAGCCGCCGGCGGAATAGCCGTTGAGCACCATTTTCATGATCGAAGCGGTCTTGCGGAACTCGCGGTCGGTCAGATCGTCGGCAGTGGCCGCGCCGAAACTGGCGAGGATATCGGCATCCTGCAGCGGGTCCACAGGCACACCGGCAAAGCGGTCGGCCAGATCGGCAGACTTCAGGTAGCCACAACGCAGCAGATCCTTGATCACCTCGTCATTGCTGACACCGGTATTGACGGTACCGAGCTTGAGTTTCTTGTGGGTAATGCGCGCCATCGATTCCATGACCGCGGTGACATCCTGAGGGTCGTTGAGGATGGCGGTCAGGTTGCCGACATCGACCAGTCCGGTGACATCGCTGGGGCGGTCCACCTTGGTGGGGCGATACTCGGGGTTCATCAGGTCCATCGGAGACATGGAGTTGCCGCCGGAATCGGTATTGCGCGAACCGATCAGGTCGACCACGCTGCCATGGCCGCCGGCCTTGATGATGCCGTAGAGCGGGTTGTGAGGGTTGTTGCCGGTGTCATTGTCGGAGCGCGCGGGTATCACGCAGCCATCGACATTGCCCAGCGCCCCGCCAATGTTTTCAAGTATGCCCATCAGCATCGCGCTGTCAGCGTGGAACTGCAGGCCGAGCTGGTCGTTGACGAAATCGTTGTTGGCGCTGGGGTTGAGCAGCGTGGTATTGGTGGAGTCCAGCCCCGGCACCATGTCACCGGGGATGCCCAGCTTGCTGTAGCCGGCGGTGGAGATGGTACCGTCGTTCTGTCCGCCGCCGCCACCGACGAGCACATTGGAGCCGGCGAAGTTGGCGCCACCGGCCAGGTCGAAGCAGATGAATGGCACCTTGGCGTCGCCGCTGAGCGCGCCCAGTGAACAGCCGGAGTCGGTGGCCAGGCTCTGGATGTCGCCGGAGAGGGCGGCCATCGCCTCGCGCGGGTTGGCGAACAGGCTGAACACGCCGCCGGCAACCACCGATGCGGTGCCGGTGGCAAAGCCCTGACGGATGAAGTCCCTGCGGGTCACCGGCCGCGGGTGATCTTCGTGCAGCAGCGGAGCGTCGACGGAAAGCGGTGCGTTGGTTTTCTTTTTCATGATCGTATCCCTTATTGAATCAGCATGGCGGCGCTGCCGACGGCGGCGGCACAGACGGCCTTGACGATCTGGGCCGTGCGGTCGGTCGTGTTGGCACCGGAAGCGACCATGGAACTGATGAGGCTGGTATAGGTATAGCTGCCGTTGCCGGTGGTCAGGGTCTGGTTGCCGCTGCCCCCGAGCAGGCCTTTCAGCTCGTTGCGGTCCGGCTGGGTATCGACGCCGGTGAGCAATACCGCGTCGAGTACCGGATCGACCACGGCATCGATTTCGGCCGGGCTGTCGAAGGCGCTGCCGGCCGGCTGGTTGAAGTCGACATTGGTGAACAGGCGTCCGGAGTCACCGAGCGGCAGGGCCTTGTCGGCATCGACCCGTTCACTGCAGGCCGTCAGTGCCAGCTGGGCCACGGCCATCTGGTGTGAGGCCAGATAGGCATTGAGGTCCTCGATGGTCGGCAGTTGACGACGGTACTGGTCGAACACGGACCGCAGGGCCGGATTGGTCACCGGAATACCGGTCATGCGGGCGATGCTGGCATTGATCTCGGCGAAGGTACGCACCCCCAGATCCGGCACCGGATCGGCATCGGCCGGAGGTGTCGGCGGTGTCGGTACCGGATCGGTACGGGCGTAGGTCTGGTTGGCGAGCACTTCGAAGGTGAGGAAGAACTCATCGCTCTCCGGACCTTTTTCAAGGGCGATGACCGCACCATGATCGGAGAGCATCTGCCCTTCGGCAGGGCTGTAGTCGTTACCGTTGATGGTGACTTCCATGTTGCCGAAGGATTGACCGGCGACCGCTTCCTTGCCATTGACGGCGATCCGCATGTTCTTGATGGTGAAGTCACCCGGTGTCCAGTTGGGGTCGAGATTGATGAAAGTGGGCTTCAGGAACAGGTAACTGTAATTGTCGAACTGAGAGACCTCCATGCGGATGAAGCTTTTCGGATCGCTCTCGCTCTCACCGAGGAACTGGCCGACCCAGAACAGCAGGTAGTACTTCT
>JALSKD010000100.1 GCA_026989015.1 Gammaproteobacteria bacterium | reverse complement strand
GACCAGTACCTGGTCTCGGCCGAGCAGCAGGGCCTGCAGGCGCTGATCCTGCTCAACAAGATCGATCTGCTGGAAACGCCAACGGAAGACCCTTTTTCCTTGCGCGCCATCTACCGACCGCTGGGCTATCCGGTGCTGCACAGCAGCATCGGGGATGCCGACAGCATCGAGGCGCTGAAACGGCATCTCGCCGGTCAGGTCAGCGTGATCAGTGGCGTCTCCGGTGTCGGCAAGTCTTCGCTGACCCGGGCCATTCTGCCGGGAATCGACATCCGCATCGGCGAAATCTCCGAATTCAATCAGGAAGGCCGCCATACCACGCGCAGCAGCCGGCTCTACCACCTGCCCGGCGGTGGCGATCTGATCGATACCCCCGGTGTACGCGGCTTCAACCCGGTGCTGGACCCGCAGCAGTCGGTCACCGACGGCTTCCGTGAAATCCGCGACGCCGCCCAGCACTGCCGCTTCGCCAACTGCCACCATGTCAACGAACCCGGTTGCGCGGTGCGCGCGGCGGTGGAGGCCGGCTCTATCCATACGGACCGTTACGCTCATTACCTGAAACTGCTGGATGCGGCCTGAAGGCGAATCGGGGCGGATCGGGGCCTTCCCCGCGGCCGGCGAACAGGCTAGCATGCCGCTTTTGCGCAGAACCCCCTACCGTGCTCAAGAATCGACTCGAGAATGTGAACATCAGCGGCGAGGATGTCCTCGTCACGCCGTTGCAACTGAAACAGGAAATCCCGCTGCCGGAGAGCGCCCGTGATAGCATCAAGCAATCGCGTCGGGAAATCTCTGACATCATCCATCACCGCGACCACCGCTTGCTGGTGGTCTGCGGGCCCTGCTCGATCCATGATGTCGATGCCGCGCATGAGTATGCCGAACGACTCAATGCCCTGCGTCAGGAGTTGAGCGACGACCTGTACATCGTGCAGCGGGTGTATTTCGAGAAACCGCGCACCACCATCGGCTGGAAGGGGCTGATCAACGATCCCGACATCAACGGCAGCTTCGATATCGAGAAAGGCCTGCGCATCGCCCGCCGTCTGCTGGTGGATTTCGCCGCCATGGGCCTGCCGATGGGCACCGAGGCACTGGACCCGATCAGCCCTCAGTACCTCAGCGAATTCTTCAGCTGGTCCGCGATCGGCGCGCGCACCACCGAATCCCAGACCCACCGCGAAATGGCCAGTGGACTGTCGATGCCGGTGGGCTTCAAGAACAGCACCAACGGCAGCCTCGACACCGCCGTCGATGCGTTGCGCGCCTCGGCCGCCGGCCACCGTTTCATGGGCATCAACGAACGCGGCCAGGTGGCGGTGATCCGCACCGAGGGCAACCCGGACGGGCACATCATTCTGCGTGGTGGCAAGACCTGCAACTACGACTCGGTGCATGTCGCGCTGGCCGAACAGAAAATTGCCGAAGCCGGCGTCAACAACGCGCTGGTGGTCGATTGCAGCCACGGCAACTCGCAAAAGGATTACAGTCGACAGCCTCTGGTGGCACGCGATGTGGCCGGGCAAATCCTCGACGGCAACCGCTCGATCATCGGCATCATGCTGGAAAGCCACCTGCACGCAGGCAACCAGCCCTCCACCCTGCCGCGCGAGGAGATGCGCTACGGCGTTTCCATCACCGATGCCTGCATCGGCTGGGAGACCACCGAGGAGCTGCTGCGCGGCCTGGCCGAACGCCTGGGGCCGGTGCTGCGCGAACGCCGGTCGACGGTCTGACACCCTTCACCGCTGCATTCCGCTGCCAACAGCTGCCGGAGGCCCGCAATGAATCCGCTTTCCCTGATGTACTGGCCGCTGCGCTGGGTGACCCGCCACATCCCCAGCGTACTGCTGATCGTCCTGCTCTCCGTCTCTCAGGTGATGAGCCTGATCGATGCGCGCTGGCATGACGCCCTGTACGGCGCGGTCGCCCGGGTGTTGCCCGAACGCTGGCTGACACACAGCCCGAAAAATCTGCAGCGGCACAAGCTGGCAAAAGCCCGCACGATCCGTACACGCATCCTCAAACGCAATGTACGAAACCTGTCGGTCAACATCGGATCGATTGCCGCCGAGGCGGTACCGGTTATCGGGGTTGCCGCGGTGGCCGGGGTCACGCTGATGGACATTACCGATGCCTGCAACGACGCCAGGGATCTGGACCGGATGCTCTCCTCCTTCAGTGTCGGATCCGACCCCGAACAGGAAAAGATCTGCGGCATGGCGTTGCCGGAAGCCTACCGGGAGAAGGCCGAGAAATGGCAAAAGAAGGCCTCCGACCTGTTCGACTGACCGGCTGGCTGCAACGGACAGCGGCTATTCCGCCAGCGCCCGCACCAGCTCGCCCATGTTGCCCTTGGCGTCACCAAACAGCATGCGGGTGTTTTCCTTGAAGAACAGCGGATTTTCGACGCCGGCGTAACCGGTGGCCATGCTGCGCTTGAGCACCACCACGGTCTTGCTCTCCCAGACCCTGAGTACCGGCATGCCGGAGATCGGGCTGCCGGGATCCTCCATGGCCGCCGGATTGACGGTATCGTTGGCGCCGATGACCAGGGTCACATCCACA
>JALSKD010000099.1 GCA_026989015.1 Gammaproteobacteria bacterium | reverse complement strand
GCCCGCAGTGTTGCAGCTTTGCAGCATGTAGCGCGCATTGACGCGGGCGTAGAGCGGCACTTCGTGGTCATACTGCTGCGTGCCCGCGGGAATGTCCGCACCCACCGGGCTGAAGCCGGAGACACCATCGGGATTTTCCAGCAGGCGGTAGAAGGTTGCATCGGCCACATCCGTCCAGCTGAAGCGGAACAGTTTCACCTGGGTGAAACTCAGCGTGGGCGCGGCCGCACTGGCCGGGGGCACCAGCGCAAAACTGGCGCTGACGGTGCAATCGGCCGTGATTGCGCCGGTGGTGTATGTGTTACCCGAGAGGCTGCCGCCACAACCGGTGACCGTATCGATGCCATAACCGCTGTCGGGGGTTACGGTAAAGCTGGTGGTATCGCCGGAAGCCACGGTGGCGCTGGAAGGATCAATGCTGCCGCCGCTGCCGGCGGTGGCGGTGACGGTGTACAGCGCCTTGAAACTGGCGCTGACCGTACAATCGGCCGTGACTGCCCCGGTGGTGTAGGTAGTGCCCGAGAGGCTGCCGCCACAGCCAGTGACCGTATCGATGGCATAACCGCTGTCGGGCGTTACGGTAAAGCTGGTGGTATCGCCGGAAGCCACAGTGGCGCTGGCCGGGCTGATACTGCCGCCGCTGCCGGCGGTGGTGTTGACGGTGAATTCGGTGGTGCCGCCACCGGAGCCACTTCCGTCGCCATTGTCCTTGCCTCCACCACAGGCGGTCAGTAAAAGCGGGAACATGATTGCCGCGAAGGCGATGGAGGCAAGGGAAAATCGTTTATGAACGGGAGTGAACGGTGTCTTGCTCATGACAATCCTCCATGGTTTTTGTATGAACTGTTCCATAGTCGGATCGGGCCGATACCCGATGCGGTGGTTACGGCATCAGGGTATCGGCGACCCATTAGGGCATTCAAGAGAAAAAGTTCACATAAGCTGACAAACAAAAACGGGGGCAGCGTATTTTTAACGCTGCCACAAACTTGTCAGTATCGACTGATAAGTGCCGACGCCCACCGGTTGACGGTGGTAAAGGTATAAAGGTGGCGTTGATCTACCGTACCATCGCCGTCCGAATCTGTCTCACGCAAGGTGCGGTTACCGTTGGCATCGTAGGCATAGGTTTCGCGGTATTCTGCCGTGCCGTCCGCGTCGAAATCTTCCTCGTTCAGGGTTCGGTTACCGTTGGCATCGTAGGCATAGATAGAGCGGTAATCCACCACGCCATCGCCGTCTGAATCTATTTCACGCAGGGTCAGGTTACCGTTGGCATCGTAGGCATAGGTTTCGCGGCGATCCACCGTACCGTCGCCGTTGGAGTCTCTCTCGTACAAGGTTTTGTTACCGTTGGCATCGTAGGCATAGTTTTCGCGGTAATCCGCCGTACCGTCCGCGTCGGTATCTTCCTCATACAGAGTTCGGTTACCGTTGTCATCGTAGGCATAGGTTTCGCGGTAATCCGCCGTGCCGTCCGCACCGGAATCGCTCTCATACAAGATCTTGTTGCCATTAGAATCGTAGGCATAGGTGACGCGATAATCCACCGTGCCGTCCCCATCCGTGTCGCTTTCCCACTGAAAAACGGCGTCAATGGCCGGGGTCAGCCCCAGACCGGCGTACAGGGAATCGAGTGCAAGGAAGGGGTTGCGAATGGCCCGCGATCCGCCCCATAGCCCTTCGGCCCTTGCATCGCCCATCAGTTTGCGAAACGGGAAGTCATTTTGGAAATCGTTGTATGGCTGGTCGAAATCCAGGCTTCTGTTCGCGGCAAGGGTGTGCATCGCGGCCGGAATCTCTATCCCGTTGCCCGGGTCGCCGTCTTCATCCAGGGTGTGCAGGAACACCGCGATATTGATGGCGACTTCCAGCGGAGTGCCCTGCTCGCGGCTATTAATCCGATTAACCGCTCTGCGGATGTCAACAGCCGTTCGCGGAGGCGCCTCGCCCGCCAGATCAAAGGGTGAGATCGTGCTTGCGCCGGCCGCCTGTCCGATGAGAATGTCACCCACATAGAAGCTGACGGTTTCGCCGGCGCGGTAGCTGAACTCGCCATTGGCGTTTGTCTCGCCAGAGAGGCTGGCTGTGTGGTATTGAAGTCCCGCGACCGGGGCGTCCACGAATTGCCCCGTCAGCACATCAGAATCACTCCCTCCACCGCCGCCACAGGCGGTCAGAGCCAGGGGTACGATGAATGCGCCGAAAAGGGCGCGGCGAATTTTGAACAGGTTGCGGATCGCGGTAGTGTGTTGAGTGTTCACGGGTGTTCTCCTTTTTGATTGGCGACTTTTCCCAATAGCCCTGGGCACCGTGCTTCAAGCTATACCGGGCTGCACAGAAGATTCAAGTGAACAAATTCACAATCCAGCCCCGGTTCTGCCAACCGCTTTGCGGGTTCACCGATGCGTTGTGTCAGGGTCAGATTCGATACAAGAAAAAACGCCCATCGGTTCGCTCATGCCCAAGGTTTGGACGCCAGGCCGGCATTCGGGGCCGGCATTGTCTTTTGGGTTGCTGTCGATACCGCTATTGTGGCAATGGCTCGATGCCACCAGCGTCGATGGTGCACACGGAGCAGCGTTCACGGAACGCGAGGACTTTCCCTGAACCCCTGAATTGAACGGGGCTGTTCCGTAAAAGCGGTCGCTCGGCTCACTGATGTATACTGATGTTTTCCCTGAACGAGTTCCTCAGTGCCACGCGTCATCATCAAGCAGGCGGAAGATCTGCCCCAACCCTTGCGGGAAACGGATTTCGACCCCGAATACTGGCAATCACGGGCTTCCACCGAACTCCTCAGCGGTGGCCGGGGTGGCAGCTGGCGCATCGATCTCGATGGCCGGCCCGCGGTGTTGCGCCGCTATCTGCGTGGTGGCGCGATGGCTGGTCTGCTGGGTGACCGTTACCTGTGGCTGGGTGAGCGCAGAAGCCGTCCTTGGAGGGAATGGAGGGCGGTGGGGCATGCGGTCAGCCATGGTCTGCCGACACCGCCGTTGATCGGCTACGCCATACGCCGCAGCGGCCCCTGGTACCGCGCGGCGCTGATCAGCCGGTTTCAGCCCAACCTCGGCACCCTGGCCGATGTGATCGGGAGGGTGCCGCTGGAGGCCGGGGACTGGCGTGAGCTGGGCGGCCTGATCCGTCGCTACCATCAGGCCGGGCTTTGTCATGCCGACCTCAATGCCAACAACATTCTGCTTGGCGAGGATGGGGCCTTCCATGTCATCGATTTCGACAAGGCCGAGCTGTCACCGCAACGCCGCGGCTGGCGCGAGGCCAACCTGTCGCGCCTGCGCCGTTCGCTGAACAAGATCGCCGCCGCCCGGCGGAATTCGGGCCATGACTTCCATTTCGACGGGCCCGACTGGCTGGCGCTGTTGCAGGGCTACCGGTAGGCGTCGATCGCCTGCAGGTAGTCTTCGAGTATGTGCGCGCCGTCGGCCACCGCCCGCCGTGCCTGTTCCCCGGCCTTGCGGGCATCCTCCGGGTGTTCCAGCCAGCGGCTGATGGCTTCCCCCAGTTGTTGCAGATCCTCCACCTGAACCAGCCCCCCGCTTTCGCTCAGGCGCTCGATGTCCTCGCGGATGTTGTGGTCGCTGGGTCCGGTGATGAGCGGGCGGCCCAGGCTTGCCGGTTCCAGCAGGTTGTGCCCACCGACCGGGGCAAAGGAACCGCCCATCACCACCAGTTCCGCATGGCTCATCCACTGCGCCATCTCGCCCAGGGTGTCGGCCAGATAGATCCGTGTGTCCGGGGTTACCCTCTCGTCGCGGCTGCGCTGGGCCACGCGGCAGCCGAGGGCTTCCAGAGCGCGCCGAATGCTGTCACCGCGTTCCGGGTGGCGGGGTGCGATCACCGCCAGCCGGGGCCAGCCGAGACGGTCCATCAGGTGGGCGAACTCCGTTTCCTCCGGGTCATGGGTGGAGGCGAACAGGATATAGGGGCGCTCGAGAAAGGCTGTTGCCGGTGCCTGTTCCGGCTGAGCGGCATATTTCAGGTTGCCGCAGACACGGATGCGCTGGGGTTCCGCGCCCAGCGCCAGCAGCCGTAAACGATCGTCCTCGCCGCGGGCCAGATGAGCATCAAAATGGCTCAGGCTGCGGGCCAGAACCGGTTTCCATACCGGACTCACCCTGAGGCTCTTGTCCGACAGCCGCGCGTTGACCTGTAGCAGGCGGGTGCCGGCGCGACGCGCTTGGTAGAGGGTTTCCGGCCACAGTTCGGTTTCCGCGATCAGCCCGAGGCGGCAGCGGTGCCGGCGGAAGAACCGCCGTGACAGGGGCAGGAAGTCGATCGGCAGAACCCGCACCAGCACGCTCTGGGGCAGCAGCTGGCGCGCCGTGCGGTAGCCGGTGGCGGTGAAGGTGGTCACCAGCACCGGATGGTCCTCACGCAGCCGTTCCACCAGCGGCCGGATCAGCCGCACCTCGCCCACCGAGGCGGCATGGATCCAGATGCAGCCCTGGCGGCGACCACCGCGAAACGGCGTCTGTACCCCCAGTCGCTGCCAGAAATAACCGGATTCGTGGTGGCGCAGCGCCAGCCACAGCGCATGGATGATCCACAGTGGAAACAGCAGCAGCGACAGCAGCCGGTAGTGCAGGTGCGGGGACTGGAGCTCGGTGCCGTCCATCAGTAGATGGGCGCTTCACCGGGCGGGCGGGTCTTGAACCGCTGATGCACCCACATGTACTGGTCCGGGTGCTGGCGCACGAACTGTTCGATGGACGCGTTGATGGCGGTGGCGTCGGCCAGGTCGTCGTCGGAGGGGAAGTCTTCCAGTGGCGGCAGAATGTGCAGTATGTAGCCGCTGCCGTCCGCCTTGCGCTCGGGGAAATAGGGCAGCATCGCCGCGCGGGCCGATTTGGCCAGCCGTGAGCTGGCGGTGATGGTGGCGGTGGGCACGCCGAAAAAGGGTGCGAACACATTGCGTTCATGGCGGAAATCCTGATCCGGGGCGTACCAGGTCGGTATGCCACGGCGGATGCCCTTGAGCAGCTTCAGGGTGTTCTTGCGGGAGATGATGTCGGCCAGGTAACCCTTGCGCTTGCTGTAGAGCAGGCTGTCGAACAGCCGGTTGCGCTGGGTGCGGTACATGGCCTGCATGTCGATGTACTGCACCAGCAGGCGCCCGCCGATCTCCAGGCTGGTGAAATGGCCGGACAGCAGGATCACGCCGCGGCCCTGCTGCTGGCAGGCCTCGATGTGCTCCAGACCGTGGACCTCGATCAGTGGCCGGATCTTCTCGTCGGGCCACCACCAGCAGATGGCCATTTCCATCAGCGAGATGCCGAGGTTCTCGAAACAGCGGTCGCGGATGGCGTTGCGTTCCTGCGGGTTCTTGTCGGGAAAACAGAGTTTCAGGTTGATGTCCACAACACGGCGCCGTTTTTTGGAGAGCTGTTGCATGCGTCGTCCCAGCCAGGCGCCAAGGCGGAGCTGTGTGCGGTAGGGGAACAGTGCCGCCAGCCGCAGCAGGCCGATGACCAGCCACATCCCCCAGTAGCGGGGATGCAGGTAGTCACGGGCGCGGAAGGGCACCGACTGGTGCTTGTCGACGGCGGCCATCGGCAGGGGGGGGTCAGCCCTCGGTCAGCCAGCGGTTGACATCCTCGAGGTCCTGCGGGCCGAGCACGCCGCCCGCCTGTTTCAGCTTGAGGGTATTGATCAGGAAGTTGTAGCGGGCCGAGGCGTAGTCGCGGCGGGCGCGGTAGGTTTCACGCAGCGAGTTGAGTACATCCACCGAGGTGCGGGTGCCGACCTCGAAACCGGCCTCGGTGGCTTCCAGTGCCGACAGGGCGGACGCCAGCGCCTGCTTGCTGGCGCGTACCTGGCTGATGCCGGATTTGACCGCCAGCCAGGCATTGTTGGCCTGCTGGGCGACGATGCGCTGCTGCAGCAGCAGGTTGCTCTGGGCGGTGCCGTACTCGGCTTCGGCCTGGGCCGCCTTGGCGTTGCTGCGCCCGCCGTTGTACAGCGGCATGCTGAAGGCCAGGGTGACATTCAGCTCATCGGTGGTCATGTCGCCGGCCAGGTCGCTGTCGATGTTGTTGCCGGCATAGCTGGCGATCAGGTTGACGGTGGGGTCGTCATCGGCACGGGCGCTGCGGCGGTTCTCGTTGGCGGCCTTCAGTGCGGCGGCGGCGGCACGAAGGCCCAGGTTGTTGTTCAGTGCCAGTGTGACCCAGTCATCTTCGGGGCTGGAGGGGATCTTCAGCGCCAGGGCTTCGCCAAGGCGCGCCAGCGGCTCGGTGACCGGTTCGCCGATGATCAGCTGCAGGGCCTGCAGGGCGTTGTCGAGGCCGTTGCGGGCGACGATCTCGCGGGAGATGGCAGCGTCATAGCTGGCCTGGGCTTCCTTGACATCGGTGATGGCGATCAGGCCGACTTCGAAGCGTTTCTTCGCCTGCTCCAGCTGCCGTGCGATCGCCTTTTTCTCGGCCTCGGCGAATTCGACATTGTCCTGCGCGGACAGAACATTGAAGTAGGCCTCGGTGACGCGCAGGATCAGGTCCTGTTCCGCGGCCTGGTATTCGGCCTCGGCCTTCTCGATGGCGGCCGCCGCGGCATCGCCCTGGGCATCGATCTGGCGGTTCCACAGGCTTTGCTGAACGCCCAGCTTGTAGCCAAGGATGTTTTTGGTGTCATCGGGGTTGAGGCTGCTGTCGCTGCCGGAGTCGATATAGCTGGCATTGGCCGACAGCGTGACCTGGGGTCGCTTGCCGGAACGCGCCTGCGGCAATTGCTGGCGCTGGGCTTCCAGCGTGTGGCGAGCGATCTGCAGCTGGGCGTCGGCCGTGCGGGCCTTGTCCAGTACCTCAACCAGATCGAGTGCCAATGACTGGGAACTGGCCAGAAGCGACAGGCCGCCGAGGATGAAGCCGAGCATGGGTTTCATGTGGGTCTCGCTGTGAGTGAATTAGGAACAGCTAATATAGTCTTCGCGGGCGGGCTTTTCAATGCCGCCATCAGGAAATTCAATAGGTGGCCATCTGCGGGTCCACTTCGCGCGCCCAGGCTTCGACCCCGCCGTCGAGATTGATGGTGTTGCGGATGCCCTGCCGCGCCAGCCAGTGTTGTACCTGCAGGCTGCGGATGCCATGGTGACAGATGATGACATACTCCCCGTCGTCACGGAATCGTTGCAGCTGGCCGGGAATCTGTCCCATCGGGATCAGCTCGCTGCCTTCAATGTGGGCGATGGCAAACTCCCAGGGTTCGCGCACATCGATCAGCTGTGGATCGTGGGTCTTCAGGTATTCCGCCAGTTCGCGGGCGCTGAAGCGCTTCATGCACCGAAGCGCAGTGGCGGGATGTCGGTCTCGAAGAGCTTCTCGGTCTGCCATTCGTCGTGGCCGATGCGGGTGATCCGTTCCGCGCTCATCACCGGGGAATGGCCAACGATGGCGAACAGACGCCCATCGATGGCCAGTGCATCGAGCAGATTCTGCGGTACCGTTGGCAACGAGCCGGCGGCGACGGCGATGGCGTCGTAGCGCTCCCGGTCACGGATGCCGTCGAGGCTTTCGATGGTCTCGAAGCGGGCATTGTCGATGCCCAGCTTCTGCAGCCGCTCGCGGGCGGCGGTGGTGATGTCGGGCCAGGCATCGACGCTGACCACCTGTCCCGCCAGCCGGGCCAGACAGGCGGTCAGGTAGCCGGTGCCGGAGCCGATCTCAAGCACGCTGTCAGCGGGCTGCAGATCCAGCGCCTGCAGCAGGCGCCCTTCCAGCACCGGCGGCAGCAATACCTCACCGTGCCCGGCAGGCAGCGGGTAATCGGCATAGGCGACACCGGCAAAGCGTTCGGGCAGGAAGTCCTCGCGGTCCAGCTCCGCCAGGCAGCCGAGCACCCGCGGGTCGAGCACCTCCCAGGGCCGGATCTGCTGTTCGATCATGTTGAACTTGGCGGTTTTCATGGTTTCGGGTTGCAAGGCGTTCATGTCAGACCGGTATCGCTGTCGTCTTCAAGGAGTTCCCGAGGGTACCCATTCGACGGGCCGTGTCAAACATGTGCGCCCGTGCATGCCCGATAGCGCTTGCATTGGAGCGGTGACTTCTATAGCTTTGACGACCTGTGCCAGGGGTGCCGCCGGCGTGATTCCGGCGGCTGAGACATACCCTTCGAACCTGATCAGAGTCATCTGCGTAGGGAGGCCGTGAAGCCGAATCTTCCGGGCTCCCCGTCATTACCGCCTTACAGCCAGGAGCCCGCCATGAGCGCCATTCCCGAGGATTTCATCGCCAAGACCCACCGTCTGTCGAGCGAGATCACGAAACCTTTCCCCCGTTCGCGCAAGATCCATATCCGTGGCAGCCGTGACGACATCCGTGTCGGCATGCGCGAGATCGAGCAGGACGATACCCCGACCTCCAATGGCGTCGAGAAGAATCCGCCGATCACCGTGTACGACACCTCGGGGCCGTTTACCGACCCCGAAGTAGAGATCGATCTGCTCAAGGGCATTCCCGATGTGCGCAGCCGCTGGATCGAGGAGCGTGGCGATACCGAGCTGCTGGATGGTCCCAGTTCCGAGTTCGGGCGTGCGCGCCAGGACGATCCGGAGCTCGCCAGCCTGCGCTTCGAACACATCCGTCGCCCGCGGCGGGCGCTGCCGGGTCGCAATGTGACCCAGATGCATTACGCGCGTCAGGGCATCATCACGCCGGAGATGGAGTACATCGCCATCCGCGAGAATCAGCGGTTGGACGAATTCCGTGCCAGTCCCGAGTACACGGCGTTGCTCAAACAGCACCCGGGGCAAGCCTTCGGCGCGCGGATTCCGGAGCAGATCACGCCCGAGTTCGTGCGCAGCGAGGTCGCGGCCGGGCGCGCCATCATCCCCGCCAACATCAATCATCCGGAACTGGAACCGATGATCATCGGGCGCAATTTCCGCGTCAAGGTGAACACCAATATCGGCAATTCGGCGGTCACTTCGAGCATTGCCGAGGAGGTCGAGAAGATGGCCTGGTCGGCACGCTGGGGCGGCGATACGCTGATGGATCTTTCCACCGGCAAGAACATCCACGAGACCCGTGAATGGATCCTGCGCAACGCGCCGATGCCGATCGGTACCGTGCCCATCTATCAGGCGCTGGAAAAGGTTGGCGGCGTGGCCGAGGACCTGACCTGGGAGCTGTTCCGCGACACGCTGATCGAGCAGGCGGAGCAGGGCGTGGACTATTTCACCATCCACGCCGGTGTGCGTCTGGCCTATGTGCCGATCACCGCCGAACGGTTGACCGGCATCGTCTCGCGCGGCGGATCCATCATGGCCAAGTGGTGCCTGGCCCATCATCAGGAAAGCTTCCTCTACACCCATTTCGAAGAGATCTGCGAGATCATGAAGGCCTATGATGTTTCCTTCTCGCTGGGGGATGGCCTGCGCCCCGGTTGTATCGCCGACGCCAACGACCGTGCCCAGTTCGCCGAACTGGAAACCCTGGGCGAGCTGACCAAGATCGCCTGGGAACACGATGTTCAGGTGATGATCGAGGGCCCCGGCCATGTACCGATGCAGATGATCAAGGAGAACATGGAAAAGGAATTGCTGGACTGTTTCGAAGCCCCCTTCTACACACTGGGGCCGCTGGTCACCGACATCGCTCCGGCCTACGATCACATCACCTCGGCCATCGGCGCCGCCAACATCGGCTGGTACGGCACCGCGATGCTCTGCTATGTGACGCCGAAGGAACACCTGGGCCTGCCCAACAAGCAGGATGTGCGCGATGGCATCATCACCTACAAGCTGGCCGCCCATGCGGCGGATCTGGCCAAGGGTTTTCCCGGCGCGCAGATCCGCGACAATGCCCTGTCCAAGGCCCGTTTCGAGTTCCGCTGGGAAGACCAGTTTAACCTGTCGCTGGACCCCGAGCGTGCCCGTGAATACCACGACGAGACCATGCCCAAGCAGACCCACAAGGTGGCCCACTTCTGCTCCATGTGCGGCCCCAAGTTCTGCTCGATGAAGATCACCCAGGAAGTCCGTGAATACGCGGAGACGCATGCGGTAGAGATCGAAGCCGCCTTCGAGGCCGGCATGCAGGAGATGACCGAAACCTACCTCAGGGAAGGCAAGAAGCTGTACAAGGAAATCTGACCGGTCGTCGATGAAACTGCGTGACATCGACAAGGCGGTCTACAGCCGCCGGGTGAAATGGGTGTTTGCCGGCATGGCGCTGGCCCTGGCGGTGTTGGCGCTGGTCTTTTCGACGCTGTACATCCGCCTGTTCAGCACGCCGGATGCGTCCCATTTCTGGCACAACCTGGCTGGCGTGGCGACGGCGGCCGGCGTGGTCATCTGGATACTCAATCGCTTGCGCGACCGTCCCTGGCTGGCCGAAGTCACCTATGTCTGGGATCTCAAGCAGATGCTCAACCGCATCTACCGCAAGCAGAAGAAGATCGAGGCGGCGGCGGAGCAGGGGGATGCCAACGCCATGCAGATCCTCAACTTTCAGCTGGAAGGTTCGCGTCAGTTGTACCTGCTCGACGACAACACCATCACCCTGGACGCCCTGCTGATCAAGCTGGAGGCCAACAAGCGGCGCATGGAGGCCGCTGGCCTGAAGGTGGACGACCCGGAACTGGACCCGCGCCTGCTCGATCTGTACTGAACCGTCCGTGGCTTGGTCGCCGTGTCCGGGCGGTGTACCATTTCTTCTCATGCCGGCTGCATCGGGTGCAGCCGGTTTTGTTTTCCGGCAACACCCAATGGGTCATGGAACAGGCAGCCGCTTCATCCATCATGAAAATCGCCCACGACGCGCCGCAACTGCCGCGTCAACCCTGGCGTTTTGCCCTGCATTTCTATGCGCAGGTACGCTGGGCTCTGATCGCAATCTTCCTGTTCGAGGCGCTGCAGGCGGCCTGTACGATGCTGTTGCCCTACGCGATCAAGGAAATCATCGATGCGGTGGTCGCCGCCCGCGAGAGCGGGCAGGATGTGTTTGCCGCGACATCGGATGCGTTGTGGCTGTTCGCCGGGTTGAACCTGGGCATCGTGCTGTTCAGCCGCGCCAGCGGCGCGGTGCTGGTGATGACCGGGCCGCGTCTGCGCGCGCGCATCCGTCAGTCGCTGTTCAGTTATCTGCAACATCACTCGCACCGCTATTTCGTGTCCCATTTCGCCGGCTCTCTGGCCAACCGCATTGCCGAGGTATCGATGGGCAGCATGCACGCGCTGTGGACGGTGACCTTCGACTTCTACCCGCTGATCATCAAGTCGGCGGTGGCGCTGGTGATCCTGTTCAACGCCAGTCCGGATCTGGCGGGCGTGCTCAGCCTGTGGCTGGCGGTGTATGTCTATGTGTCGTTCATTCTCGCTCGCCGTTGCCGCAGCTATGCCGAGGATTTTGCCGAGGCGCGTTCGAAGGTCACCGGCAAGGTGGTGGATTCGGTGACCAATGTGATGAACGCCAAGATGTTCGCGCGGCGCAAGTACGAGGAGCAGTACCTGACCGAATCGATCAATCACGAGGTGGACCATGCGCTGCGGACCTACTGGTACATGGAGAAGCTGCGCTGGTTCCAGTTTCTGGCCGCCTTCGTGCTGATGGTCGGCATGGTCGGCTACGCATTGAAGATCTGGTCACAGGGGCAGATGACGGTGGGCGAGTTCTCGATGGTGGCGAGCCTGGCGATCATGCTGATCGAAGCGGCGCGCGGGCTGTCGCGCACCTTTCTCGAGTTTTTCGAGTATCTGGGCAATATCGCCGAGGGGGTCTCGATCTTCATCCAGCCGCACGAGATCATCGACCGGCCCGATGCCCCGGAACTGAAGGTGACCCGGGGCGAGATCGCCTTTCGCGAAGTGGATTTCGCCTATCCGGAAGGCCACCGTGTTTTCGAAAAGCTGTCGGTGACCATCGCGCCCCGGCAGCAGGTCGGACTGGTCGGTTTTTCCGGCTCCGGCAAGTCCACCTTCGTCAACCTGATCCTGCGCCTGTTCGAGCCCAGTGGCGGCGCGATCCTGATCGATGATCAGAACATCCTGGAGGTCACCCAGGACAGCCTGCGCGAGCAGATATCGATGATCCCGCAGGATCCGATGCTGTTCCACCGCAGCCTGATGGAAAATATCCGCTACGGGCGGCTGGACGCCAGCGACGAGGAAGTCATAGAAGCCGCGAAAAAGGCCCATGCCCATGAATTCATCAAGCAGACCGAACAGGGCTATGACTCGCTGGTCGGCGAGCGGGGCGTCAAGCTCTCCGGCGGTCAGCGGCAGCGCATCGCCATCGCCCGGGCCATACTGAAGGATTCGCCGATCCTGATCCTCGACGAGGCCACCTCGGCGCTGGATTCGGTGACCGAAAAGAAGATCCAGCAGGGACTCGACTACCTGATGCGCGGCAAGACAGTGCTGGTCATCGCCCACCGGCTGTCGACCATCGCCCACATGGACCGCATCCTGGTGTTCCATGAGGGTGCCATCGTCGAGGACGGCAGCCATGAGGAGCTGCTGGCGCTGAAGGGCCACTACGACCGGCTGTGGCAGATGCAGGCCGGAGGCTTTTTGCCGGAACACGATTGATGGTCGAAGCACTGAAACCCCTGTTGCTCTGGATCGAGAACAATGCCTGGCTGCTGGCCGGAGTGTCATTGGCCAGCCTGTTGCTTTCACTGTTGCTGCTGCCCTGGTATGTGGCTCGGATTCCCGAGGATTACTTCTCCCACCCACAGCGCCACAGGATGGTTCGCCAGAGTCGGCATCCGCTGCTGGACGGCATCCTGGTGGTGCTGAAAAACCTGCTGGGTGCGCTGCTGGTGCTGGCCGGCGTGATCATGCTGTTCACGCCGGGGCAGGGCCTGCTGACCCTGCTGGTCGGTCTGATGCTGATGAACTTCCCCGGAAAATACCGCCTGGAATGCTGGCTGGTCAGTCGCCCCGGTATCTGGAAATCCCTCAACTGGCTGCGTCGACGCAGTGGTCGGCCACAGCTTTTGCCGGTGCGCAAACCGCAGCGGGACTGACTCCCGACCGGCGTGGCTGCTGGCCGATGAACGGCGGAAAGCGCGACTTTTCTTCCGTTTTTCGGCGGTTTCGTCCTTCCATTGACCGTTTATGCGGGTATTTACCTGACGGTTCCGGCTACCCTGCATGTGTTATGAGGCAGTCAATGCTGCTATCATGTGGGTTAAAAATCCCAATAAAGCGCCGTAACCCTCAAAAGCTCAGGAGCAGGACATGAAAATCGTTGTACCCAGAGAGGTTCATCAGGGCGAGAAGCGCGTGGCGCTGACGCCCGAGGTGGTGGCGAAACTGGTCGATGCCGGTCATGAGGTCTGGATCGAAACCCATGCCGGCCTGTCCGCCACCTATTCCGACGAAGCCTACCGCGCAGCGGGGGCACGGATCGCGGACAGCCTGGACGCGCTGTACCGGGATGCCGATCTGATTCTCAAGCTGCGTGCCCCGCAACTGCATCCCGACGCACAGGTACACGAGGTGGATCTGATGCCCTCCGGTGCCACGCTGATCGCCTTCCTGTGGCCCGCGCAAAACCCGCAGCTGCTGGAGCGGCTTGCGGAAAAAGGCATCAACGCACTGTCGATGGACGCGGTGCCGCGCATCTCACGGGCGCAGAAACTGGATGCCCTCAGTTCGATGGCCAACATCGCCGGCTACCGCGCGGTGATCGAGGCTTCCAACCAGTTCGGCCGGTTCTTCGCCGGACAGATCACCGCCGCCGGCAAGATTCCGCCGGCCAAGGTGATGATCATTGGCGTCGGCGTGGCCGGCCTCGCCGCCATCGGTACCGCGCGGTCGCTGGGCGCGGTGGTGCGGGCCTTCGATACCCGGCCCGAGGTCAAGGATCAGGTATTGAGCATGGACGCCGAATTCCTCGAACTGGATTACGAGGAAGAGGTGGACAGCAGCGACGGCTACGCCAAGACCATGAGCAAGGCCTTCATCGAAGCGGAGATGAAACTGTTTGCCGAGCAGGCGAAGGAAGTGGACATCATCATCACCACGGCGCTGATCCCCGGCAAGCCGGCGCCCAGGCTGATCACCGCCGAGATGGTGGCCTCGATGAAGGACGGCAGCGTCATCGTCGATCTGGCCGCGGAGCAGGGCGGCAATTGCGAGCTGACCGAACCGCACAAGGTGGTCGAGAAGCACGGCGTCAGAATCATCGGCTACACCGATCTGCCCAGCCGCCTTCCGGCCCAGTCCAGTCAGCTCTATGCCACCAATCTGTACAACCTGCTCGAAGAATTGATCGACGACCCGGCCGGGCCGATCGATTTCGACTTCGATGACGAGGTCATCCGTGGCGTCACCGTGGTCAGGGGCGGGGAAATCACCTGGCCGCCGCCCAAGGTGGAAGTCAGCGCCGGCAGTCAGCAGGCCTACAGTGGCAGTACCGCCCCGGACATCGAGGACGAGCCGGCGGCCGACGAGGAACCCTCGCCGCTGAAACAGGCCGCCCGCAGCCTGCTGCCGATCGGCATCGGCGCGCTGGCCCTGCTGGGCATGGGCGCGGTGGCGCCGGCTTCGTTCATGAGCCATTTCACGGTCTTCGTGCTGTCCTGCTTCATCGGCTACATGGTGATCTGGAATGTCACGCCGTCGCTGCACACGCCGCTGATGAGCGTGACCAATGCCATCAGCAGCATCATCGTCATCGGCGCTCTGCTCAAGGTGTCGTCGGGTGATGGCCTGATTACCGCATTGGCGGCGTTGGCGATTCTGGTGGCCACGGTCAATATCGTCGGGGGCTTCGCGGTCACCCAGCGCATGCTGAAGATGTTCGGGGAGTGACGGTCATGGACGGACAGATGATCAATGCCATCTACCTGGGTGCCGCGGTACTCTTCATTCTTGCGCTGGGGGGGCTCAGCAGCAACGAGAACGCCCGCCGCGGCAACCTCTACGGCATGCTGGGCATGGCGCTGGCCATTGTGGCCACCCTGCTGACCCCCGGCGTGGATCGCTATGGCGTGATTGCGGTGTGCATGGCGGCGGGCGCCGTCATCGGATTCGTGCTGGCACGCAAGGTGCAGATGACCCAGATGCCGCAACTGGTGGCGATACTGCACAGCCTGGTCGGTCTGGCCGCGGTCAGTGTGGGCTATGCCACCTATTTCGACAACGGGAATGACTTCACCGTGGCCGAAAAGACCGTGCATGATATCGAGGTCTATGTCGGTGTGCTGATCGGTGCGCTGACCTTCTCCGGCTCGGTGGTCGCCTTTGGCAAGCTCAGTGCGCTGATTTCCAGCAAGCCGCTGCTGTTGCCGATGCGGCATGGATTCAATGGCCTGTTGCTGTTGCTGGCGGTGTATTTCGGCGTTCAGTTCGTCGGCGCGGAATCGATGGACGAGGCCGTGTTCCCGCTGGTGGCGATGACGGTGATCGCGCTGATCTTCGGCGTGCACATGGTGATCGCCATCGGCGGCGCCGACATGCCGGTGGTGATTTCCATGCTCAACAGCTATTCCGGCTGGGCGGCGGCGGCAACCGGATTCATGCTGGCCAATGACTTGCTGATCGTGACCGGGGCGCTGGTCGGCAGCAGCGGTGCGATACTCAGCTACATCATGTGCCGGGCGATGAACCGCAATTTCCTCAGCGTCATTTCCGGCGGCTTCGGCAGTGGCGGCAAGAGCGGCGGCGCCGGTGGCGCGGAGGTTTCCGGCGATGTCGTGGCCACCCATGTCGAGGAAGTGGCGCAAATGCTCCGCCAGGCCGGCAAGGTAATGATCGTGCCCGGTTACGGCATGGCCATGGCCCAGGCCCAGCGCGAGGTGGCCGAGGTGACGCGTCTGCTGATGGCGCGCGGCGTGCAGGTGGCCTTTGCCATTCATCCGGTGGCCGGGCGCATGCCGGGCCACATGAATGTGCTGCTGGCCGAAGCCAAGGTGCCCTACGACATCGTGTTCGAGATGGACGAGGTCAACGACGACTTTCCCAATGTGGATGTGACCCTGGTCATCGGCGCCAACGATACCGTCAATCCGGCGGCCATGGAGGATCCCGGCAGCCCGATCTCCGGCATGCCGGTACTCAGGGTCTGGGAGAGCAAGACCGTGGTAGTGCTCAAGCGCAGCATGGCCACCGGTTATGCCGGCGTCGAAAATCCGCTGTTTTTCAAGGAAAACACCCGCATGCTGTTTGGCGATGCCAAGGGCAACATGGGCGAGCTGGTGCGGGCGCTGGCGGAATAGCCGCTGTCCGTTGCAGCCAGCCGGTCAGTCGAACAGGTCGGAGGCCTTTTTTTGCCATTTCTCGGCCTTCTCCCGGTAGGCTTCCGGCAACGCCATGCCGCAGATCTTTTCCTGTTCGGGGTCGGGTCCGACACTGAAGGAGGAGAGCATCCGGTCCAGATCCCTGGCATCGTTGCAGGCATCGGTAATGTCCATCAGCGTGACCCCGGCCACCGCGGCAACCCCGATAACCGGCACCGCCTCGGCGGCAATCGATCCGATGTTGACCGACAGGTTTCGCACATTGCGCTTGAGGATGCGTGTACGGATCGCGCGGGCTTTCGCCAGCTTTTTTCGCTGCACGCTTTTCGGACTGCGGGTCAGCCAGCGATCGGGCAACACACGGGCGACCGCGCCGTACAGGGCGTCATGCCATCGCGCATCGATCAGGCTCATTACCTGAGAGACGGAGAGCAGGACGATCAGCAGCACGCTGGGGATGTGGCGGGTCACCCAGCGCAGCGGCCAGTACATCAGGGAAAGCGGGTTCATTGCGGGCCTCCGGCAGCTGTTGAATGCAGCGGTGACGGGGGTGTCAGACCGCCGACTGGCGTTCACGCAGCACCGGACCCAGTCGTTCGGCCAGGCCGCGCAGAAGCTCCTCGGTGG
>JALSKD010000098.1 GCA_026989015.1 Gammaproteobacteria bacterium | reverse complement strand
AGCGCTGGACGCGCCCCGTGCAAAACTGGAACCTGACCTTGTCACAACTGGCGATACATTTTGACGGAAGACTGGAGAAACATATCGCTCTGTGAAATCACCTGACACAGAGTTTTGAACACCCTCCTTCCTCATTCCTTGCGTGGGAGTTCAGGCGGCGGTCAGATCCTGGACGGGGCCGTTCAATTCCCCAAAGGATTTCGAGGTCGGTGAGATTTGCATTGAGGCCAAGGCTCGACGGGGCTCAGCAACGCCCTTTGTGGAGATTTCGAATGAGTTTCAGCTGGACACGGAGGGCGTAAGCACCCTCATCTTTAGCATATTGGAGATCGCTTCAGCCACAATCGAGGACGAAAAAGCTGTCACCGTTACATCCGTGGCGCAGGAAGTCCTAGACGAAGTCCAGGAAAAGGATTCTTCCGTCGTGGAGATCTTCGAAGAGCGATTGTTGGCGGCAGGTTTCGATTGGTCGGATGATTATTCGGACAGGAGATGGCTACTGGGGGCCGAGCACCTCTACATTGTGAGTGACGCATTCCCGCGGGTGACGCCGCGAATGTATCCCCCCGGGGTCAGCCGGGTTCGGTATTCCATTTCATTGCAGGAATGCGAACAATATCGAACGGACACCGCTACTGTGAGACAGCTGCTGACGGGAGGAGGGGATGGCAATCACCATTGACGAGTTCAACAGGGATCTTTTTCAAGAAATGCTTGCTAAAGCAGATGCCGATGGGCGGTTCGTGGAGGACGTGTTTTTCGAAAAATTCTGCGAGTATCTGACAGATGCCGGAGAACTCGACACGGCTGACAGAGCCGACTATCGTGGCCGCCCCGGAAGCGGGATCAGAGTCGATGGCTACGGTGGCGACCCAATCGACTCGTCAGGAACCCTGAGCCTCATCATCGCGGATTTCAACCAATCACATGAAGTTGGCCGCCTAACTGGCACAGAGATGAATGCGATCTTTCAGCGCCTATCCAACTTTCTTCAAAAGGCTTTGGAACCAATGTGGCGAAAAGCATTGGAGGAAACCAGCCGTGCCTTCGGCCTTGCCGATCTGATTGCCCAGCGTTGGAACGGGATCAATCGCGTTCGGCTGATTCTAATCAGCAATCGGGAACTCAGTGAACGAGTTGATGGCAGAGAGGCAGACGAATTTGATGGGCGAACCATCACGTACAGCGTCTGGGACATCAAGCGCCTGCATCGCTTTGCCACGATCGGCCATGGCCAGGAAGACATAGAGATCAATCTGAAGGAAGATTTCGGCGTGGCTCTGCCTGTCCTTCCCGCTCACCTTTCGGCAGAGGACTATGAATCCTACTTGGTTGTCGTTCCGGGCAGGATACTGGCAAGCATCTACGACAGGTGGGGCGCCAGGCTTCTCGAACAGAACGTGCGAGTGTTTTTGCAGGCAAGAGGCAACGTGAACAAGGGGATCAGGAATACGCTTCAGAATGAGCCCGAGATGTTTTTTGCCTACAACAATGGGATCACGGCAACAACCGAAGCGGTATTCACCGAGGAACAGGGTGGTCAGCTCATCCTCACAGGACTCAGGAATTTCCAGATAGTCAATGGTGGTCAGACAACTGCTTCCATCCACGTGGCTTTTCGCAACAAGATCGACCTTTCCAAGGTCTTCGTTCAGATGAAGCTCTCCATTGTCGCGCCAGAACGTGCGGAAGAGATCGTGCCAAAAATCTCCGAGTATGCAAACAGTCAGAACAGAGTGAATGCGGCCGATTTTTTTTCAAACCACCCATTCCACATCCGGATGGCAGACTTCTCGCGCCGCATCTATGCTCCATCACCGGACGGAACCTTTCGTCAGACCAAATGGTTCTATGAGCGTGCGCGTGGTCAGTACAACGATGCCCGGTCGCTGCTCACTCCCGCACAGCGCAAGAAATTCGATCTAGAAAATCCGAGAGCTCAACTTATCTCCAAGACCGACCTCGCGAAATTCCTTATTGTCTGGGAACCACGACCTGACAAGGTAAGCCTTGGTGCTCAGAAGAATTTTGCCTACTTCGCGCATGCCATCGGCAATGCATGGAAAAAGAGAGAGAAAGATTTCAACGAAACCTTCTTCAAGGATGCCATTGCAAAAGCGATCGTCTTCAAAAGTACTGAAAGGATTGTTTCTGGCCAGCCGTGGTACGAGGGTGGTTATAGAGCCAACATTGTTGCCTATGCCATTTCGAAAATGGCCCATGATGTAGCGAAAATGAAGAAGTCCGTCGATTTCTCGAGGATTTGGGACCAGCAATCAATCACTAAGCAGATGGAAAAAGCGCTCGCGCACGTGGCCAGGTTGGTGCATGATGTCTTGGTTGAACCACCCCTTGGCATCAGGAACGTGACGGAATGGGCAAAGAAGCAGGCTTGCTGGGAACGAGTAAAAGCCCTTGACGTTGAGTGGCCGTCCGGATTCGTCAATGAGCTCATAACCGAGGAGGAGGCGGATTCAAGAAAGCAATGGGGAAGGAAGGAGCAAAAGATTCTGAATGGCATCGAGGCCCAAACTGCCGTTTTCAATGCAGGTGGTGAATTCTGGCGAAAGGTTCTGAATTGGGGGAAGGATCGCAAGCTTATTTCAGAAAAGGAACTTGGTATACTGGAGACGGCGGCGAGCATTCCACGCAAGCTTCCAACAGAGAAGCAGGCAATGGCCTGCATTGATATTTTTGAACGTTTGAGAGGTGACGGTTTCAATGATGCAATTCCTTCTTGACAAGAATATTTGCTGTCGGAAGCGTTGGAAAAAATGCTGGAGTACGGATGGGTAATTTCATTTCTGTTTTGGAAACGGCGGTGTTGACGGAAAATCGGCTTCGAACACTTTGCCATTCTGAATGGTAACAGCAAGCTGTCTCATCAGGTCTTCCGGATCATGCCTAATCCCGCACTCCCACACGGTGATCACCCGCCAGCCCAGATCTCGTAACGCCTTTTGCTTTTCGACGTCGCGCCTGCGGTTTCCCTCCAACTTGGCATTCCAGAACTTGGGGCGAGTGGCCGGTGTGGCGGCAAAAGCGCATCCCGGATGACGATGCCAGAAACAGCCATGAACGAAAATCACGAGCCGATATTTTGGCAGAATGATGTCCGGCCGTCCGGGGAGGTCCTTCCCGTGCAGCCGGTAGCGGAAGCCCATGGCATGCAGGGCCTTTCTGACCGCAAGTTCGGGTTTTGTGTCCTTTCCCCGGATTCTGGCCATCATGCGGGAGCGGGTGGCCTTGTCGACGATGTCGGTCATGCTGTGTCCGAAATGTTCATGGAGCATCATTCTATCTCACTTTTGGCATGCTGACTCATGGCGCGTAGTAGGACACTCGGTATCAATGTCATTGATCTCTTTGCCGGCCCTGGCGGGCTTGGTGAGGGTTTTGCCTCTTTTGCAAACGAGGTCGGCCGGCGCCCATTCTGCATACGTATGTCAGTAGAAAAGGAGGCCTCGGCGCATGCTACCCTTACGCTGCGTGCCTTTCTGCGCCAGTTTCTCGAGAAAGGATTTCCGCCCGAATATGAGGCATACCGAGGTGGTGAAATTTCCCGCGAGGCCCTGTATGCCGCATGGCCGAGAGAAGCGGTTTCTGCTTACGCAGAAACCCTGGAACGACCTGTAGAACTGGGTAGAGATAATACGCTGATTCGGCGTAGGCTGCGGAAGATCCTCGCTGAAACAGAAAGCGACCCTTGGGTGGTGATTGGAGGCCCGCCCTGCCAAGCCTACTCCCTTGTGGGGCGTTCGCGCAACCGGGGGAAGCGGGGTTACCGGCCCGAGAACGACGAGCGGAATTTCCTCTATCGTGAATATCTGGGAATTCTCGCACGGGTACAGCCCGAGGTCTTCGTGATGGAGAATGTGCGCGGGATCCTTTCCGCGCGCGTGCATGGGGAACGGATTTTCGGCAGGATTCTGGAGGATCTGGAACACCCTGGGGAGGCGGTTCATGCAACCGGAGCACGCGGTCTGGAATACCGGATTCATTCGTTCGTGGTCGACAAGCCACCAACCGAGCTCGAATGGGAAGACTACCTGATTCGCGCGGAGCAGTTCGGGGTGCCGCAGTCGCGGCATCGAGTGATTCTGCTCGGAATTCGTTCTGATATTGAACTGCAGCCGAGAGTCCTTGAGCGGTCGGATGCAGTGGATGTACGTGATGTCATTGCCGGCTTGCCGTCAATACGCAGTCGAATTTCACGCGGTGGTGATTCACCGGGTGCTTGGGAATACGCCATACGCGAGTGCGTGCGAGAGTGTCGCGGATGTGTCTCGGCAGATGTTTACCACGTCATGATTGAAAAGGAGCGCGAGCTTGATGGGGAGCTGCCCATCAAGGCAAGTGACTACCCTTGGGTAGAGCCAACCTTAGGAGGGGGAATCCCATCCCGTTTGCGCGCATGGTTGGCGGGGCAGAGCAATCGTCTGGATGGGCATGTTGCCCGTTCGCACATGCCTTCGGATCTGGCCCGGTACTTCTTTGCCGCCTGCTGGGCGGCTGCAAGGGACGGAATTTCTCCAAGATCGGACGAATATCCCGCCTTTCTTGCTCCTGATCATGCAAACTGGGAAAGCGGCAAGTTTGCCGACCGTTTTAGGGTGCAGGCATGGAATCGGCCTTCGTCCACCATTACCAGCCACATCGCAAAGGACGGTCACTATTTCATTCATCCGGACCCGGCCCAATGCCGGAGCCTGACACCCCGAGAGGCAGCAAGGCTCCAGACGTTTCCCGATGACTACCATTTCGAGGGCGGTCGAACCCGGCAGTATCAGCAGATCGGCAATGCGGTTCCTCCATGGCTGGCCCGCCAGATAGCCGAGATCGTTTACGGGATACTGGGCTGATTTCCACGATATGCACGTCAGTTCCAGCCCAGTCGCTCCCCCAGCCCCGAATCCCGTACACTTCGCCTGTCAACGGCGGTGACGACGATGTCAGGTTGTGCGACGAGGGTGCAGTGTCGGGCAGCGCGGGTGATGCCGGTGTAGAGGAGCTCGCGGGTGAGGACGGGTGCGTCCTCCGGGGGCAGGATCAGCAGAATGTGGTCGTACTGGGAGCCTTGGCTGCGGTGGACGGTGAGGCTCCAGGCCGGTTGCCAGGCGGGAAGCTGATGGGGGCTGAAGGAGCGCAGTTCGCCGGCGATATCGAACCAGGCGCGGAGTTGCCCCTTGTCGTTTTCCCAGAAGATGCCAGTGTCGCCATTGAACAGGCCGGTTTCGGGATCGTTGCGGCGCACGAGGATGGGCAGCCCGGGGTGCGGGCTGTTTTCTCGGCTTCGGTTCCGGTACGCATTGCGCAGGCGTTCGGCGATGCGCTCGCCGATGGCCTCTTCGCCCCAGGGACCGACGCGCAGGGCGGTGAGGACGCGGGCCCGGTTGAAGACGTCGAGGGCGGCCCGGGGGTGTTTGGCCTGGAAGATGGCGGCGTATTTCTCCACGGCCCGGTCGATGATGTCAGAGCCTGGCTGGGCACCTTCGGCGGCGGCCCATGCCAGTTCGGGATCGCCTGTTTCGAGGATTTTCCGGACGGCCTCGGCATTACCGGCGTTGACGGCGCCGGCCAGGCGGCCGATGCCGCCGCCGGCGGCGAAGCGGTGGCTGTAGTCGAGCACGGCGATGTGATCAGCGATGGGTGGGCTGTCTGCCGCGGCGGCGGTGGCTGGCATTGTGCCCAGCAGTTCCGCCAGTTCGGCATGGCGTGCTTGCGAGAGATGCAGGTGGCGGCCGTGACCGGTGAGATCGCCGAGCACGCTACCGGCTTCCACCGAGGCAAGCTGGTCGCGGTCGCCGAGCAGGATCAGGCGGCAGCCTTCGGGGAGCGCGTCGATCAGGCTGGCCATGAGGCCCTGGTCGATCATGGAGGCTTCGTCCACCAGGACGCATTCGGCGGGCAGGGGATTGTCGGCGTTGTGGCGGAAACCGGTTGGGTGCCAGCCGAGGAGCCGGTGCAGGGTTTGCGCCTTGCGGGGAATGCGGGCGAGGATGTCGGCATCGACCTGTCCTTCGAGCCCGGAAATTTGTTCGTCGATGCTCTCGGCCAGGCGGGCGGCGGCCTTGCCGGTGGGGGCGGCGAGCCGGATGCGGGTTTCGGGCTGCTGTTCCAGCAGCAGGGCGAGCACCCGGGTGACGGTGGTGGTCTTGCCGGTTCCGGGGCCGCCGGTGACGATGACCAGCTTCCGGGTGAGGGCCATGGCGGCGGCCTGTTTCTGGCCGAGCTGTCTGATGCGCTGTTCCTCGTTGCGGGTCGGGATCAGCGCATCCAGCCGCTCCCGGAGCCATTGCCGGTTGCAGTCGACGGGGACCATGCGCGCTTCGAGCGCCTTGCAGATGGCGATTTCCTCGCGCCAGTGGCGGCGCAGGTAGAGGCGATGGTTATCCAGCACGAGGGGCTTGTTCGTTTCCGGGGCGCCGATGAAACCGCAGGCCAGCGCTTCCTGCCAGGTTTCGAGGGCCGGGGCGGTGTAAAGCACGACAGGCGGTGTGTCGTCGTCCGGCGGCGTCTGATGCAGCAGGGGCTCGGTGGCATGGTGGCGTAGATCCAGGCAGGTGTCATTGTGGATATTGCGTTCGGCCAGCCAGGCGGCGGTGTACAGGGCGTCGTCACTGGCGTTTGGATCCAGCTCCGCGCAGAAGCGGGCGAAGTGGCGGGCCAGCGGATCAAGATCAGCGAGGCGGATGCGGTCAAGAGTATTCATGGGCATTCTCTCCGGGTTGACCGATGACATCCTGGTCCAGGCGTTCGATGAGGTCGCGGGGCGGGCGGTCGAAGAACACGCCGTAGCGGGGACCGGTCTCCGGCGTCATGGCGCGCAGGAACAGGTACCAGGCACCGCCCATGTGGGTGTCGTAGTCGTAGTCGGGCAGACGGCTTTTCAGATGCCGGTGCAGGGCCAGCAGGTAGAGGAGGTATTGCAGGTCGTAGCGACGGGCGTCGATTTCCGCGCGCAGCCGTTCGGGCCGGTAATCCTCGAGCTGGCGGCCGAGGAGGTTGCTCTTGTAGTCGGCGATGTAGTAGCGCCCCTGGTATTCGAACACCAGGTCGATGATGCCGTTGAGCATGCCCTGGAAGGCGCGGAAATCCAGGGGTGGCCGGTTGCCGTCGCCGTCCAGCAGTACATCGATCCGGTTGGCCTCGATGAGTCCGGCACCGAGGTCGAATTCCAGTTCGCGCAATACGTCGCCCGGTGACAGCCTGGCGAGCGTAAGGTTGTCGCTATTCAGCGGCGTGTGCAGTACCGCTTCCATCCAGTTGGCCAGTTCGTCGAGATCGCGGGCAACAGGGTCATCGGGGATGCCGTGGGCTGCAAAGATCCAGCGCGCCATGTCCTCGATTTGCGGTCGAAGGGGGCGGGCCGGATTCAGCCGTTCGAGCAGGGTGTGGAGAAAGCTGCCCACGTGGGCGCCGGCGGGGTAGCGCAGGGCAAAGCGCTCGGAGCCGCTGGCTGCCGTGGCGCGGGTGGCCTGGTGAATGCCGGCGGTCATGGCGGAGAAGGATCCGATTCGCCAGTTCTGGCGGATGACGCGGGTGAGTTCGCTGCGCCCGAGCGGGCCTTCGTCGGTTGCGGTATCGGGGAGACGCAGATCGGGTGGCCAGGTTTGGGGTTCGATGACCTCGATATTTTTTCTGCCCCGGAGCCGCTCCGGGGAGACGTTTTCCGCACCGAGGTCGAAGGGTCCCTGCGCGAAATCATGGGACTGGTCCGAGATCAGCCAGGCCAAGGCGGAGCGGCCGGCATTTTCGCCTGCGGAGCCGAGGTAGAGATGACAGTGGGATTCGGCGCGGGTCAGTGCGACGTAGGCCTTGCGTACCTCCTCGGCGAGCTGTTCGTGATCGGCAATGATGGCGCCCTTTTCGTCGCCGGCAGGGGCGTAGAGATGGCGGAAGCCCCCGCCATGGGGTTCATGCCACTCGACAGGGCTGTCTGCTTTCGTTGGCTCCTTTCTACTCCACAGCCAGGGCACGAACACCACCGGGAACTGCAGGCCCTTGCTCTTGTGGATGGTAAGGATTTTCACCAGATTGGCATCACTTTCCAGGCGCAGCTGGCGCTCTTCATCCTCCTGCGTGGATTTCTGCTGCGCCTTCATCCAGGCCAGCAGGCGTTCGCCACCGGGATGTTCCCGGCTGGCGGTCTGCAGCAGTTCGGCAAGGTGCAGCAGATTGGTGAGGCTGCGTTCGGGATCGGACTGGCGGTCGAGCCAGGCGGCTTCGTCGAGCACCTCGCCAAGGCCGTGCAGCAGGTGCTGGAAACCGGACATGAAGCCGTGTTCCTGCCAGCGCCTGCCGGTTTCGGTGAGCAGATCCGCCCAGTTGCCCCAGCGCTCGGTATCGGCGATCAGGCTGTCGATCTCCTCGTAACGCAGGGCCAACAGGTCGCAGGCCAGGGCCTGGCGCAGCAGACCGCGCTCACGGGGCAGCAGGGCGGCTTCCAGCAACAGGCGAAGGCTTTCGGCCTCGTGCGTCTCCCAGATGCTGTCGCGCCCGGCGCTGACGGCACGCACGCCTCGATCGTGCAGGGCCTCGCGCACGGCGGCGCCCTGCTCATTCGCGGTGACGAGGATGGCAATATCGCCAGGCTGCAGCGGTCGATCGCTGAGCCGGGCCCGTCCCGGTTGCAGTAGCCAGGCGATGTGGCCGGCCACGGACTCGCAGACCCATGCGGTGCCGCCTTTCTTGTCGTATGAATTTCCATTGTCCTTGCGAGGAAGATCCTCTACTCGCAGGGCCGGAACCGTTTTTCCGTCCACTACCAGGGAACGGGCCTTGCAGTCGGGCGGAGTGTCGGAATCGCTGTAAGGGATGTCCTTGTAGGCAAAGGGATTGTTGCCGGAAAACAGGTTGTTGATGGCGTCAATCATTTCCGGCGTGGAGCGCCAGTTGGTGGTCAGCGACCAGTGCCGGTCCGCCTCGCGGCTGGCCTGCATGTAGGTGAAGATGTCACCGCCGCGAAAGGCGTAGATGGCCTGCTTGGGATCGCCGATGAGGATCAGGGTGTGATCCTCGGCGGCCTGATGGATGCGGCGAAAGATGGCGTATTGCAGGGCGTCGGTGTCCTGGAACTCGTCCACCAGGATAACCGGAAACTGGTGAGCCAGTTCTTCCGCCAGTCGCTCGGCACCTTCACCTTCGTGCAAGGCCTGATGCAGACGTTCGATCATGTCGTCGAAGCTGATTTGCCCCTGCCGCTGCTTGGCACGGGTGACCTGCTGGCGCACGAAATCCACGGCATCGGCGAGCAGCGAGGAAAGATATCGGGGGCGTTGACTGCGCAGTACGTCCAGCAGGTTTGCCGTGTGATGCAGCGCAGGGCGGTCGAAGCGTTTCCGTGTGTCTGCATCCGGTTTTCCCTTGAACTTGAAATTGCGCCTGGACAGCCTGTTCAGCGTGTCTTCGGATGGAGGCCGGATTGTGTCACCCAGCAGGCAGGTATCAAGGAGATCAAGGTGTTTTTCCAGGGTGGCAATTTGATGGCTGTTCCTGTTCAGGGGGGCGTCCCTGTCCAGCAGCAGTGCGCGAATCTCCTGATGTTCCTGCCGCCATGCGTCTGCCAGTTGTTCGAGGGCATGGAGGATGGTTTCCTTTGCAGACGGGGCAGGAGGTGGGGCCAGTTCGGGTTTGTTTGCAGAAAGCAAATGCGCAAGGTGTTTCTTGAGGGCGTTGAGGTTGGGTAAAACGCAGCGCAGAAGGTCAAGTTCCGGCAAGTCCAGCATATAGGTCTGATGTCGCCACCAGTCTTTCAGTGCCCGCTCGGTCAGCTCGCTGTCATCGGCCTGTTCCAGGTCGAAGGCCTGGCCGCTGGCGAAGGCCCAGTCGGTCAGGGCCTGCTGACAGAAACCGTGAATGGTGTGGATGGGCGCTTCGCTGATCTCCAGGATGGCCAGGTCGAGATTGCGCAGGGCGTGTTCCCGGGCTTTGCCTTCCGGGTAGCGTTCGGGGAGGCTGGCGAAATAGGTATCGGTATTCTCTTCGATCTTTTCGCTTTCCAGCAGGGAATGTGCCTCGGTCAGGCGCTTGCGGATGCGCCCGCGCAGTTCGTCGGTGGCGGCGCGGGTGAAGGTGACCACCAGCAGTTCCCGCACGCGGTGGCCTTCGAGGACGAAGCGCAGGTACAGGTTGGCGATGGCGTAGGTCTTGCCGGTGCCGGCGTTGGCCTCGATGAGGTGGGCGTGGCCGGTGGCCAGCGCGGCGATACTGTCCAGCGCCTCGGCGGTTTTGCGGCTCATGAGTCTTCCTTTTGTTTGAGGTTGTCCATCATCGGCTGGTAGATGGCGGTGGCGACTTCGGTTAACCGGCCGTCGTGGTCGGGTTGCCAGTCGTGATGGCGCAGGGTCAGGCGAATGAAGAAATTGTCCTCGTCACCCCATATTGTTTCTCCGGTATTGCGGTTGCGGAATGTTTCCCATTTGTTCATGGCCTTTTTCATATCATTTCCCTCAATGAAGGCATTGGTGCCCTTGGGAGGGATGGGAAGAGGCTGTGTCACCCCCTTCTGGTACCACTTGATCAGCTCGGCGAGGCGTTCCACGGCCGCGTCGCGATCTACCGGGTAGAAGGTGGCATTTTGATCCCTGCCGATGAACAGGGCATGGGCAGGCCCATGGCCCGCCGCGTGGTGGCAGAGGTGTTCTATCCACAATGTCAGGAGATTGCGGGGTGTGTGTTTGCTGGCGCTGATGTGCAGCAGGCCGTGTTCTTCGTAGTTGAGTTCCAGGCGGCCGCTCAGGCGCCAAAACTGGCCGTCCACGGTCAATGGCAGATCGATGTCCAGCGGGTGCTTTCGTAGCGGTGGCTCGATGTCGTGCTCGGCGGCGCGAGCGGCCATGTCTTCGATTTCGGCCTCGATGGCGTCGAGCAGTTTCTCTCCGGCCGAACCATGGGGCAGCAGGCCGTGGGCGCGTACCAGGCGATGTCTCAGATGTGCATCACCACCCTGCAACCAGTTCTCGACCAGCAGATCACGGATGGACCATTGTTCAAGGCCATCGAGGTCGAAGGGTTCATCTTCCACCAGCGCGGCATCTTCCGGTTCGAAAACGCGCAGGCGGGTCTGCACGAACTGTTTGACCGGGTCCTTGAAGAAGCGCGCCAGTTCCCGAGGTGTGATCTGATGTTCCTCCTGCTCGGATGGGGACAGGCAGGCCTCGGGCCATCCGGTGCGCCGCTGGGGTGGGCGGTGTTCGACGATGGCCCGGGCCATGGCGTGCCAGTGGCCGTTGAAGCCGGGGCCGAGGTGGAGGCCGGGAGGCTCGTCTGTCGCCGGTGGCCGGAAGTTGGCGGGGCCAAAGGGTTGCAGGGGATGGATGCGGGTGAGGGCTTCGGAAGGCGGTTGGGAGCCGAGCCGATAGCGCGCGTCCAGATGGTCCAGCAGTTCCTGAACCACCACGGAGGGTTGCAGCGGTTCGTTGCTGCGCGCGTCGCGCCCCGTGTAGCTGATGATCAGTCGTTCACGACAGGCCAGCAGCGTTTCCAGGAACAGGTAGCGGTCCTCCAGCACCGGATCCGGGTCGCCGTGGTGCCAGTCGTTGCGCATGCAATCGAATTCGGTATCGCGGCGGCGACGGGGAAAGACGGCTTCCTGCATGCCGAGCAGGCAGATCACCCGAAACGGCACGCCTCGCAGGGGTTTCATGCCGCAGAAGGTGATGCCGCCGCTGTAGAGGCGACCCTGCTCCCGGTCTTCGCCGAGTTCGCCGCTCAGCCAATGGCGAATTACGGCCAGAGAGACGCTTGCTTCGCCGGTATCGGCGCGGGCCAGTTCCCCCAGGGTTTGCCGTATGCGCGCCAGTTGGCCCTCTTCATCCAGCGGTACGAACAGATTATCGAGCAGGCGGTTCAGGCGTTCGGCCCAAACCGCGGGCAGGGCCGGAGCCTGCAGTTCGTCGGCCCAGCGGCGCAGGGTGTCGAGCAGGTCGAAGAGGCGGGCCAGGGGCTGGACCGATTTGGCCGTGAGCGGTTCGAGGGGCGCGATGGGTTGTTCGGTGTCAAGCAGCGTGTCGCTGCCCGTGGCATAGCCGGCCATGGCGCGCTGGAAACCCTGATGCCAGGTATTGTCGTCGATGGCAGGCAGGCCCAGCGCGGTTTTCTGCTCGCCGTCGAGCCCCCAGCAGATCCGAAGCCGTTCGAACAGGTCGGCTAGTTCGCCGATGTCGTCGGCATCGAGCCCGAAACGCCGGCGCACTTCGGGAATGCCGAGCAGACTCAGCAGGTCGGCGCGCGTGAAGCGGCTTTCCGGCAGTTGCAGCAGGTCGAGGAAGGCGCGGATCAGGGGGTGCTCCTCGCTGCGGATCACATCGGAGAGATTGAACGGCAGGGCGTTGTTGCCGCGTGCGACGCCGAAGGTGGCTTCGATGGCCGGGGCGTAACGGCTGATTTCCGGTACCAGCACCAGGATGTCCTCGGGCTGCAGATCGGGATCCGCGTTCAGCAGGTGCAGCAGGGTGTCGTGCAGAACCTGGACCTCGCGCAGGGGACCGTGGCAGACATGAAACTGGATGCTGGGCGGGTCGGGCTCCTCATCGAGGGGTTCCGGCGGCCCAGGCTCTTGCACGGCCCGGAAGATGTCGGCCTGGAGGCGATGCAGAAGGCGGTTTCCGTCCGGTTCCCGGAAGTGGGTGTCGTCTTCCTGCAGGGTGATGCCCTCGTCCAGCAGCAGATCCTGCAGTGCCTGTCCCTGCCGGCCCCACTGGGTGAGCAACGGGTTGCTGCTTTCGCTGGTCCACAGGGTGAGGTCGTCGGGCGTCGGTGACTCGCGGCGACGGCGCGCGGCTTCCCGGGGCGATTCAAGATCCGCCCAGTATTCCGGTGTGGGCGAAAGGAGCCACAGGTGTACGGGAATGTGCCTGGCGATGGCAACGAAGGCCTCCAGCAGAAGCGGTGCCGGATTGTGGATCGCGAACAGGTCGAGGCGTGGGGGCAGGTGTGGCACCCTGCCGCCGGCCGGCTCGGCCAGCTCGGCCAGAAAGCGATCCATGAGGGCGATGCGGTGATTGTCCAGACCGTCGGTCAGGTGACGCCAGAGGCGTGCCTGCCAGCGATCGGCAGCGCTATCCCGACCGGCACTCCAGTCCCGGATCAGGTTCGGGCGGTAATACTGGTAGCGATCGAACACGTCGGCGATGCGACCGGCGAGCTGCCAGCGCTTCAGGCTGTCATGATCGTCGGCAAGATAGGTGGCGAGGGGGCGGGTGGCGTCGTCCGACCAGAAGGCGTTGCCGGGTTCGATCGTGGCAAACACGCGCCAGTGCAGGTGCGCCCTGTCGAGCGGGTCGTCTCCGGGGGGCAGCTCCAGGCTGCGTCGGGCCTGGGTCCACAACCAGCCGGCGGGCAGGCAGGTGTCGAGCAGACAGGCGATGCCGGTGCGCAGGCAGTAACGCTGACGCAGCCAGCGCCAGAGGCCAGGGCTTTCGCAGATCAGGGTGCGTGGTACCAGCGGGGGCAATGCGGCGGTCTGTTCCGCGTCGATGAGGGCATCGGCGAGGGTCTCCAGTCGATTGCCGGTATGCAGGTGCATCATGAGGCGGTGTCTCCGGTAGGAGTTTTGTCGGAACCGTACAGCCGGCTGGCGGCGGTGAGGGTGCGGTGGATGTCCTCGCGCAGTGATTCAGGTTCGAGGATGCGGATCCGTTCACCGAGACCGAGTATCCACCATTTCAGTTCAATGCTTTCGCGCAGGCGTGCCGTGAGCATCCAGCCGTCGGTGCTGCGCTCGAGGATCTGATCTGTCGAGAGCCGGGTTTCCCTCACATGATTGAGGGCCAGCAGATCGTCGGCAATCCAGGCGCGCAGGGTGATTTCCTCGCCACTGAGCGGGTAGGCCAGTGTGCGGTGCAGATAGGCATCAAGATCGAAATCGGGCGGACAAATGGTCGACAGATCGAGCACGCGGGCCTGCTGTATGCGGTGCAACACCCAGCGACGGATGGTGCTGTCGCCTTCGATGCGGCCCACCAGTTCGGTCGTGGTGTCACGGTGCAGCAGGGCATAGGGGTGGACGGCATAGCTCAAAGGCTCCCCGGTCTGGCTGGAAGCCGCCAGATAACGCAGTTCAACCTGTTGCTCCTCGTAGAGCGCCGAGGTGATGGCGTCGTATACGCCTTCGGCAAGTGGAGCGGGTTCCATCTGAAGGCAGCGGGGCACGATGCGCACCTTGCTCAGCCAGCGGCGGGCCTTCTGGCGGGCCTTCCGCTCTAGCAAGTCACGGGCCGTGTTGAAGTTGGGCTGCAGGTGCTCCAGGGCCTGGGCCGGCAGCAGGGGATGCAGTATCCGTTCTGCAAGCTGAAAGGTCAGGGCCGTGAAGGGACCCATGGCCGGAACGGGCAGAATGTCGTCAGACGCCCAGCACCACTTGTAGGGCTTTGCCTCATCGTTGCAGGTCAGAGGGTAGTTGAGACTGAGGGTCTGCAGGTCTCGTTGAAGCGTGCGTGCCGTGGTCTCGATACCCTCCTCAGACAACAGTTGGGCCAGTCGGGGCACGGTGATGCCTCCCTCGCGGGAACGGGGGATGAACTCCAGAAGCCTCAGGCGGCGATCGGTCGCGGTGGTCATGTATGGGCCCTGATCGAAATGGTGGTGTCAGTCGGTGAGTAGATCAGCAATAAGCGACGGTTTGTGTCGCACACGAAGGGATTCTAGCAAACCCCCGGAAAAGCGTGGTGCGACAAAGCATGACGCACATTTCGCTTAATCTGGCGTCATTCAGCCATTGCCCGAGGAGAAACGATGCAACACGAATACAGGGTGGAGGACATGCACAACGGTATCAACGCACCTCTGGATTCCACTGTGCCGGTTACCCGGCTGTGGGCGTTACGCATGCTCGAGAAACTGGGTTTGCGAGAGTATTGTACCCACTATCTGCTCTCCCACACGAATGAATTGGTCGTACTGTTGGGTCTGAACATGCCAGGCAATGATTTGGGTATGTCCCAAGAGGAGTTGATGGATTTTATCAGCAAGCGTCATGCCGAATACGAACGGATGCAGCCGATGATCCAGGGTGAATTGCGCTGCAACCTCGATCGTCTCGGGCAGTTGATGGGGCTGGATCGCGTTGACAAGGACATCCTCGGCTTTGTTACGGTTCTGTTCAGCAATTCGGCCTTTATAACAATGTCCGAATCCCTGGGGTCGCTCAACAGTGCGGGTATGGAACGGGCGCTGTCGATCATTCTGGCGCAGCCGCTGTCAGCAATCCACAAGGCCCTGTCGCGCGAATCCACGCTCTCCCGTTCCGGGATCCTGAGGATTGATCGAAAGTCGGCGACTCATTTGGCGAACAAGCTGGAACTGATGGTTGGGCTGGATGGTTTGTTACTGGAAGCCCATCCCGATATCGATCGCATGATGCAGGCGTTCTTTCGGGCTGCCAAGCCGGCAACCCTGACACCGTCGGATTTTCGCCATCTGGAGGAGGATTACCGCATGCTGCACAGGTATTTGAAAAAAGCGGTGGTGAGACAGCAGGCCGGAGTGAATGTATTGCTCCATGGCAGGCCGGGAGTCGGCAAGACGGAGTGGGTTCGTGTCCTGTGTGAGTCGTTGAAGTTCAAGCTGTATGAGATCAGCGTGGTTGATGACGAAGGCGATGCGCTGCCGGGCAAACATCGCTTTGGAGCGTATCGTCTGACGCAGCAGATCCTGTCGCATCAGAAAGGGGCCGTGGTGCTGTTCGATGAAATCGAGGATGTGTTTCCGACAAGAGATTTTCTATCCGATAACCGGGAAGTTGGGAAGGGCTGGGTGAATGAGCTGCTGGAGAACAACCCGGTGCCGTCGATCTGGATCAGCAATGCCATAGATCACATCGATCCGGCCTATCTGAGGCGTTTCGATTGCATCATGGAAATGGATACGCCGCCGCGCAGTGTGCGTCGAAGCATTCTTGCAAACCGGCTGGCCCACCTGGGCGTGAGCGATGACTGGCTCGACCGCATGGCCGATGTACCCGATATGGCGCCGGCCCTGGTGAGTCGTGCAGCCCGGGTGGTGGATGCGATTCGTGACCGACGCCGCAGCGCACACAAGGTAGAGAAGCAGATGGAGCGCATTCTGGGTAATATGCGGCAAGCCATGGGATTGCAGCCGATAGCCCCGGCAGAGCAAAAAACCCGACTGAGCTATTGTCTCGATGTGCTCAATACCGATCACAAGCTGTCCATCCTCCTCAAGGGGTTGAAACGGACTCCCGAAGCACGCCTCTGTTTCTACGGGCCACCAGGCACGGGCAAGACGGCGTTTGCCCGGCATATGGCGCAACAACTCGAGCGTCCCCTGCTGATTCGCCGGGCTTCGGACCTGCTCGGTTCCTATGTGGGCATGACGGAAGCCGCCATCGCAAGAATGTTCGAGGCGGCCGAGCAGGAAGGCGCGATCCTGTTGCTTGACGAGGCCGACAGTTTTTTGCGTGACCGGAGAAGCGCCCATCATTCCTGGGAAGTGACCCTGGTCAACGAGATGCTGACCCGTATGGAAGCGTTCTCCGGCATTTTCGTGGTATCCACCAATCTGATGAACCTGATGGACAGTGCCGCGATGAGGCGTTTCGATTTCAAGGTGCATTTCGATTGGTTGCAGCCCCCGCAGGCATGGGCGCTTTTTTGCCAGTTGGTAGGGCCAGACGCCTGGCGTATCGAGGGCGCCGAGGAGTATTGGCGGTCACGCCTTGAGCAACTGCACACGCTCACTCCTGGAGATTTTGCGAACCTCGAGCGGCAGTTGCGGGTAACCGGAGAAGCCCCGCAACCCGATACGCTATTCCGGTTGCTCGAGCGGGAGACACGATCCAGGGAAGGCGGAACGGAAACGGGCGTCGGCTTTCTGGCCCGATTGTGAAGCCTCTGTTGCATGGTGTTTGACTTCTAGTTCTCATGATCTAAGCTGAATAATTGATGTGCCCATTTTGGGCGGAGTTGATGTCCA
>JALSKD010000097.1 GCA_026989015.1 Gammaproteobacteria bacterium | reverse complement strand
CCTCGAAGCCCGGTACCAGCCGCTTGTAGCTGTTGGTGGAGGCATTGGCGAAGGCATTCAGTGCCTTGGCGTGCTTGATGATGCCGCCGATGTAGTAGAGCGCGGTTTCGGACAGGCCACCGTACTGGTCGCCTGCGAACAGGTTGGTGCCGTCTTTCGCCAGAGACTGGTGCACATGCATGCCGTTGCCGTTGTCACCGACCAGCGGCTTGGGCATGAAGGTCGCGGTCTTGCCGTAGCTGTGGGCGACATTGTGGACGCAGTACTTGAGGGTCTGTACCTCGTCGGCCTTCTGGACCAGGGTGTTGAAGGCAACGCCGATTTCGCACTGACCGGCGGTGGCGACTTCGTGGTGGTGTACTTCGACCTTGAGGCCCATCTCTTCCATTGCCAGGCACATGGCGGAGCGCAGGTCGTGCAGCGAATCGACCGGAGGCACCGGGAAATAGCCGCCCTTGACGCCCGGGCGGTGGCCCATGTTGCCTTCCTCGTAGTGCTTGGCGGAGTTCCACTCGGATTCCTCGGAATCGACCTGATAAAACACATGCCCCATGTCGTTGCCCCATTTGACATCGTCAAACACGAAGAATTCGTTCTCGGGACCGAAATAGGCGGTGTCAGCGATGCCGCTGGCCTGCAGGTAGGCTTCGGCGCGCTTGGCGATGGAACGGGGGTCGCGCTCATAGCCTTCGCCGGTGGCAGGCTCGAGGATGTCGCAGCGGATGTTGATGGTCGGTTCGTCGGTGAACGGATCGAGCACTGCGGTGGCCGGATCCAGCATCATGATCATGTCGGATTCGTTGATGCCCTTCCATCCGGAAATGGAGGAGCCGTCGAACATCTTGCCTTCGGAGAAGACATCTTCGTCGATGGTGTGGGCCGGCACGGAGACATGCTGCTCCTTGCCGAGGGTGTCGGTGAAGCGCAGGTCGACGAATTTGACGCCGTGGTCGTTGATCATCTTGAGTACGTCAGCAGGTGACATGTTTCTTTCCTCCATTAGGTCAGTAGAGTGAGGGAGAGGACAACCCGGATACCGCAGCGGAGGCTGTCCCCCTGCCGCTGGGGTATCCGGGCCGATCGATCGCAATCGAAATCCATCAGGCATTGTACAGATAAATCAACCGCAGCCAATTATTGCGGGGGGAAAGGCGGTTTTTTACCGTAAATCCAACAGCATGCACCAATGCGGTGCATGACTCAGGGTTCGTAGTAGATATTGATGGTGCCGATGTAGGGGATGTGCCGCGCGCGTTCGCGCAGTTGATCGGGCAACGGGTGGTGTTCACAGCCGATTTCCAGCGGCAGGATCAGGTCAATCTCGATCTTGCGGGTCAGGTAATGCAGGTGGATGTTGCGGATCAGATCGGCATCGGCGAGGTTCTCCCAGGCCGAATAGAGGTTGAACAGGATTTCGGCGCGGTCTGGCAATTGGAGGATGTCGTCATGATCCTCGGCATCCACCGGGTCGACATGGACATGGATGTCGATGATGTCCTCGAATTTGCGGCGGATGCGGTTCTCGATGCTGAGGCTGATGTAATGGGCCTCGGATACACTGAGGTGCGGATTGACGCGGATCTCGGTGTCGATATAGCCCATGCCGCCCATCGAACGGCTGCGCAGGCGGTGTACCGCCACCACCCCGTCCAGAGAGAGAATTTCCTTGCGGATCTGCTCCACCAGCTCCGGATCGAGGCTGGTGTCGATGAGCTCGGCAAAGGCTTTGCGGATCAGGTGTACGCCCATGAAGGCGATCATCACCGATACCGCTATGGCGGCCAGCGCATCCATGTACGGGTATCCGGCGACCTGGGCGCTGACGCCGATCACCACGACGATGGATGAAAACACATCGGAGCGGTGGTGCAGGGCATTGCTTTCGAGCAGGGTGGACTTGATCTTGCGCGCGGCCACCATGGTGTAGCGGTAGAGAAACTCCTTGCTGGCGATGGCGAGCAGGGCAAAGAAGATGGCATAGGCCTCGGTCTGGTAGCCGGCACCGGAGACGATGGCCTGATAGCCGCGCCAGGCCATGCCGCCCGCGACAGCGATCAGCGCCAGACCCAGGAACACCGAAATCAGGGTCTCGATGCGGCCGTGACCGTAGGGATGGTCTTCGTCCGCATCCTTGGAAGCGTGATGGGCGGTGATCAGCACCACGAAATCACTGATCAGGTCGGCCAGGGTATGCAGCCCGTCGGCGATCAGCGCCTGGGAGTGGGCCAGCATGCCGGAGACGATCTGCGCCAGCGACAGGCCGATGTTGACCGCGATACCCACCCAGGTGACGCGGTTGATGATGCGCTTTCGCCGTTGGTTCGGGGTTTCGCCTTCGCGGGTGTCGAGCAGCGGGTCAGTCATCGCACAGCTTGGTCACGGTGATGATGTATTCGTTGCCCCGTTGCTCGATGCCGTCGAGGCGCTGGCCGTTGATGCGGCACCAGGCCGGGATGTCGTTCTGCACCCCCGGGTCGGTGGCGGTGATTTCGACAACGCTGCCCACGGGCAGGGGTTTCAGCGCATCCTGCAGGCGGATCACCGGCATCGGACACAGCAGCCGTCGGGCATCGATACGCAGCGGTTCCATCACACCAGGTACCAGGACTGGGGAATCTCGTGCGGCGCCTTGGGGGCGACAGTCACGGAACGGCCGTCGCCGCCGGGCGGGCTGTACTCGAGTTCCACCTCGGGTGCCGTCTTGCCTTGGC
>JALSKD010000096.1 GCA_026989015.1 Gammaproteobacteria bacterium | reverse complement strand
TCGAACTGTTTGCCCGGTCGTCCAGTGACGCCACCCGGGCAGGTTCCACGGCATCGGTTGAAGCCGTTGCCGAAAGCCCGGCGCCGACCGTTCCGGCAGCCCCTGCTCCCGATGCTGCCGTGGCCACATCGTCCGGTGAGGCGGCGAGCCCGGAGCCGCAACAGCAGGCCAAGTCACCCCCCACCCGCGATGTCGGTACCGAAGCGCCGGCCGCCGCGAAACGCAAGACCCGGGCTGCCGCTGCCGCAGTCGCGCCCGTGGCGCAGACCAGTCCCGCGGCCGCCGCGCGGACGGATGACCGCGCGCCGGATCTGAAGATCAGCAGCAGCGAGCGCATCGACGACAAGGACCGCATGCTCAACGAGGCCTACGCCGCCTATGATCGGGGCGACCTGGGGCAGGCGCGACGGCTCTATGGCGCGGTGCTGGAGCAGGAGGCGGACAACCGGGATGCGCTGCTGGGCATGGCCGCGATCGAGGTTCAGGATGGCAACTACCGACGCGCCATCGAGCTGTATCAGAAACTCCTTCTGCTCAATCCGAAGGATGGGGAAGCCATGGCCTCGCTGCTGGCGGTGGCCAATATCGACCCGCAGCGTGGCGAGAGCCAGATCAAGCAGATGCTCAGTGCGGAACCGGATTCCCCCTACCTGCATTTCGCCCTCGGTAACATGTACAGCCGGCAACAGCGCTGGGCCGAGGCCCAGTCCGCCTACTTCAGGGCCCTGCAGCTGAACCCGGATGACCCCAACACGGCCTACAATCTGGCGGTCAGCATGGAGCATCTGGGCAAGCCGCAGGTGGCGCGGGAGTACTACCTGCGGGCGCTGGCCAATCAGGACCGCAGTCTTGCCGTGTTCGATGCCGAGCAGGTGGCGCAACGGGTCGAGGTGCTGGGGCAGTGACCCGCTCGGCGCACAACAGCAAGCCGAAACGGCTGGGCGAGATCCTCATCGAAGGCGGGGTCATCACCCGCGATCAGCTGGACATTGCGCTGACCGAGCAGAAGAAGGTCAACCAGCCGCTGGGCAAGCTGCTGGTCAGCCTTGGCTTCGCCACCGAAGCCATCATGCGTTCGGCGCTGGGCGAGGCGCTGGAGCAGGACAGCGTGGACCTGGCCCATGTGGTGCCGGACCCGGGAGCCATCCAGCTGATCGATTCCGAGACCGCGCGCAAGCACAAGGTGATCCCGATCAACTACAACGCGGCCACCGGGCAGCTGACGGTGGCCATGTCGGACACCTTCAACCTGTTCACCCTGGATCGGCTGCGTATCCTGGTGGGCCACCATATCGAGATCGTACCGGTGCTGGCCGGCGAAACCGAGATCTCCAACGCCATCGACCAGTTCTACGGCTATGAGCTGTCCATCGATGGCATTCTGCGCGAGATCGAGACCGGCGAGGCCGACTACAGCAACTACCAGGGTGAAACCGAGGAATACAGCCAGCCGCTGGTGCGCCTGGTGGATGTGATGCTGGCCGATGCGGTCAAGCGCGGCGCCTCCGACATCCACTTCGAGCCGGAAGAGAGTTTCCTGCGCATCCGCTACCGCATCGACGGCGTGCTGCGGCAGGTACGCAGCCTGCACAAGACCTACTGGTCGGCGATTGCGGTGCGGCTCAAGGTCATGGCCGAGATGAACATCGCCGAAACCCGCGCGCCACAGGACGGACGCATTTCGCGCGTCATCATCGGTCGGCAGATCGATTTCCGTGTTGCTTCGCAGCCGACCATCCACGGCGAGAACATCGTGTTGCGGGTGCTCGACCGCGAGAAGGGCGTGATCCCGCTGGAAGGGCTGGGTCTGCCCGACGATTCCATGCGCAAGCTGAAGATCATGATGGCGCGGCCGGAAGGACTGATTCTCGTCACCGGCCCCACCGGCAGCGGCAAGACCACCACTCTGTACTCCCTGCTCAATCACCTGAGCACCGAGCAGGTCAACATCATGACCCTGGAAGACCCGGTGGAGTATCCCTTTCCGCTGATTCGCCAGACCAGTGTCAGCGATACCGCCGGTATGGGCTTCTCCGATGGCATCAAGTCGCTGATGCGGCAGGACCCGGACATCATTCTGGTCGGCGAGATCCGCGATCACGAAACGGCCGAGATGGCCTTCCGCGCGGCGATGACCGGTCACCAGGTCTATTCCACGCTGCACACCAATTCCGCCATCGGCGCGTTGCCGCGCCTGCGCGACATTGGCATCATTCCCGAGATCATGGCCGGCAACATCATCGGCGTGATCGCCCAGCGACTGGTGCGCAAGCTCTGCAAATACTGCAAGGAAGCCTACGAGCCGACCGATTTCGACCTGCAGCTGCTGTCCAACCCGCGCGGCATCGTGCCCGAGCGCATCTTCCGTGCGCGCGGCTGCAAGGCCTGCGACAACACCGGATACAAGGGACGCATGGCGCTGCTCGAGATCCTCAAGATGAACACGGATCTCGACGAGTTGATCGTGCGCGGCGCCACCGCCAAGGAGATCAAGGAGCTGGCCTACAAGCAGGGCTTCCTGACCCTGGCCGATGACGGCATTCGCCATGTGCTCAGGGGGGTGACCTCGATCAAGGAGGTCGCGCGCGTCACTGACCTGACCGAGAAGATGATCTAGCCATGCCGCTGTACGAATACAAGGCCATCGATCATGACGGCAAGCCGGTTCGCGGCAGCCTCGATGCGGGCAACATCCCGGATCTGGAGATTCGCCTGGAAAAAATGGGCCTCGATCTGGTCAAGGCTAAGCCCAAGCAACCGGGCGGAGAACTGTTCAGCCGCCACAAGATCACTCGGCGGGATCTGATCAATTTCAGCTTCCATCTGCAGCAACTGTCCAAATCCGGTGTGCCGATACTCGACGGACTCAAGGACCTGCGCGACAGCGAGGACAACCCCGCCTTCCGCGATGTCATCGCCAGCCTGATCGAGGCGGTGGAAACCGGCAGCGCCTTCTCCGAAGCCCTGTCGCTGTACCCGCGCGTGTTCGACAATGTATTCGTCAGCCTGGTCAAGGTGGGCGAGCGCAGCGGACGCATGGCTCAGGTACTGGAAGACATCACCGAAAACCTCAAATGGCAGGACGAGATCATCGCCAAGGCGAAAAAGGCGGTCACCTATCCGGCGGTGATCGGCACACTGATCTTCGCCGTCATCATGTTCCTGATGATCTTCGTGGTGCCCGACATCATCAGCGCCATCGTCAGCCTGGGTGGCGAGATCCCCTGGTACACCCAGGCGCTGATGGCGACCTCGCAGTTCCTTCAGAACTACTGGTACCTGGTCATTGCCTTCCCTTTCGTGGCGGCCTTTCTGATTCGCCATTTCTACCGCAAAAACCCCGGCTTCCGCTTCCGCATGGACGGGCTGCTGCTGCGCATGTGGCCGTTCGGCGAGGTCAACGAAAAGATCAAGGTCTCGCGCTTCACGCGGTATTTCGCACTGATGTTCGCTTCCGGAATCACCGTGCTGGATTCGATCAAGCTGAGCAAGACGGTGGTGTCCAACAGCGTGCTCGAAGAAGGCATCGACCGAGCCTGGAAGCAGATCTCCGAGGGCGCCAGCATCAGCGAGAGTTTTCAGAACATCGGCATCTTTCCGCCGCTGGTGATCCGCATGCTCAAGGTGGGGGAATCCACCGGCCGCATGGACGAATCGCTGGAGAATGTCAGCTATTTCTTCGAGCGTGACATCAATGACCGCATGGACAAGATGGAACCCGTACTGCAGACCGGCCTGCTGGTGGTGATCGGCGGCATCGTGCTGTGGCTGATCGTTGCCGTCTTTGGCCCGATGTACGACACCATCAGCACCATCAATTTCTGAGCCGACATGAAAAGAATTCTCTACTTCACCGGATACAGGATGGTTGCCCAGGAATGGGACGGCCGCAAGCTGGTCAGCAGCGTCTATTTCGAACCGGATGAGCTGGGACTGGATCTGTTTTCGGCCTACCTGGAATCCCTGCGACGTCAGCCGGTACGGCTGCTGGTGGACCTGATCGAGGAAGAATTCCGACAGATCACCATCCCGCTGCTGCGTGGAGCGGACCGCAAGGAAATCGTCGAGCGCAACCTCATTCGCTATTTCCGCAACACCGAATACCGCCACGCACTGTCGCAGGGCGTGGTCAAGGAAAAGGGGCGCAAGGAGGAAAAGCTGCTGCTGATGGGGCTGACCAACCCGCAGCTGCTCGAACCCTGGCTGCAGCTGATTGAAAAACAGCAGGTGCCGGTATCCGGCATCATCAGTCTGCCACTGCTCAGTGAATCCGTGGTCCAGCGCTTCAAGGCCGAGCAGCGCTGCGTGATCCTGGTCAGCCAGCAGGTGCCCAGCAATCTACGGCAATCGGTATTCCTCGATGGCAAGCTGATTCTCAGCCGTCTGGTGCCCATCGCCAGCTTCTACCAGGGTGACTATGCCCGCGATGTCGTGCGCGATGTCGAGAGCACCCAGCGCTACCTTGTGAGTCAGCGCATCGTCGATCGCGCCGATGTGATCGGCGTTCAGGTGCTGACCAACAAGCGGCATCTCGACCGCCTGCGCGCGGAAGTGGAAGGCGACAACGATTTCGAGTACCGGATTCACGAAATCAACCAGGTGCTGTCGGACGAGAAGATCGAGGTGCCCGAGGAGCAGGATTTCAGCTCCGCGCTGTTTTGCCACGAGGCCACGCGCGGACTGTATGTGAATCATTACGCGCAAAAGGCCGAAAAGAAGTACTTCCATCATCATTTGGCCAGTCTGGCGGCTCGCTTTGTCGCGGTGGCCCTGCTGGCCATTGGCCTCGGCTACTTCGGCAGCGCGTTGATCAAGGGCTGGATGTACGGCAACAGCATCGAGGAAATGAGCCTGCTGCAGCAGAAGTACGCATCCAAGTACAAGCAGCTCTCCCTGACCCGCGCCGGCTCCGATGTGAGTACCGAGATGATGCAGAATGTGGTCAAAACCGTTGAAAAGCTGCAGCGCGGCTACCAGCAGCGACCACAGGAAATGATGATTCTGATCAGCCAGCAGATCAGCCTCTATGACCGCATGAGGGTAAAGGAATACGAATGGTTCCTCGCACCCTCCAGCGATGCCGTCAGCGCCTCCGAAGTGAGCTGGGACACGCCCAAACGCAAACGCAGAAGTCGCCGCGACCGTAACGCGCCCAAGCCCCGCAAGGGCTTGTTCGAAATCGCCGTGTTCAAGGGGGAACTGCTCGATTTCGATGGCAACTACCGTTATGCACTCAGTGCCGTGGCCGACCTGGAAGACGCCATGCGGGTCTCCGGCTGGTATGACGAGGTGCAGGTCCTCAAGCGGCCGCTGGATGTGGAATCCGAAAAACAGATCAGTGGCGAAGTGGGCGTCGGCAAGCGCCGTGAACAGGGCAAGGCCGAATTCACGATCCGGGTGGTCAGGAAGGTGAAGACCGATGAAAAGTAACTCCGTGGACTGGCGTTTTCTTCAGGGCTCCCTGATCTTTTTGCTGATCGCTGTCATCGCCGCTGCCGCGCTGATCTATTTCGGCATGCTGTACGAAGAACAGCGCGCGGCCGACTACCGTCAGCAGGAGAGCCAGCTGCGCTCCACCCACCGCAAATACGAACAGCTGGTGCGTGACCTCGGCCTGATGAAACAGTACACCGCCAAATTCAATGACTACAAGGCCAGTGGCCTGGTCGGCGAGGAGCGCCGCCTGAGCTGGATCGAAAGCCTGGAGGCCGTCAACAGCCGCCTGCGCCTGCCCCGTCTTGGCTACAACCTGATGCCCCAGGAAGACTTCCTCCGACCCGGCTTCAAGCCACCCCGTTTCGTGTCGGTGCGCAGTTCACCCATGCAGGTCACCATGGAACTGCTGCACGAGGGCGACCTGTTCTCGCTGATCGGCGGCCTGGAGCAGGAAATCAGTAACCTGTTTACCGTGGACAGCTGTCAACTGCGCCTCAAGGGGCAGGTCGGCAAGCTGTTCGATACCCGCAAGCCGAACCTCGCCGGCGAATGCGTGATCCGATGGGTGAGTATCGATGTCAGCACCAAATAAACTCCAGTCCGCCGTCCTGGCCCTGGCAAGCTTCGTACTGCTCTGTGGCGCTGCCGCGCGGGCGCAACTGCCAATGGAAGGGCTGCAGCTCAAGACCCTCTTCACCACCCCCGAGGAACGGGCCCTGATCGACCGCAACCGCTACCGCCAGGAACCCCGGGTAAGGCCCGCCGAACCGCAACCGCTCGTCGAGGAGCCGTCCGAACCGGCGCCGGTACCCATGGTCACGGTGGAAAAGGAGCTGCTGATCTCCGGCATCAGCATCAGCCCGGACGGAACCGATGTCGCCTGGATCAATGGGCAGATGTATGAGGACGGCGACCGCATCGACGGCGACATCCGCCTGCGCATCTCGGCACGCGACGGCCGTTTGCGCCTGATACTGCCTGGCGGCAAGACGCAATCTGCCGCAGCCGGAGATCGGGTGGTCGTCAGTTACCGCAAGAAATCCAGTCAGTGACATGATATGCGCGCCCTGCGGAGACAATCCGGTTTCAGCCTGCTGCTCTATGTACTGATGTTGATGGCCATGGGTGGACTGCTGGCCGAAGGCTATCTTCACGCGGCCCGACAGGATGCTGAGACCGAACGGGAAAGTCATGATCGGCGGGTTCTGGAACAGGCCAAAGCCGCTTTGCTGCAGTATGCCTACAACTACCCGGTGTATCAGGGCAAGGGGCCAGGTCGCCTGCCCTGTGCCGATACCGACAACGACGGACAATCCAATACCGATGCGGTGGCCTGTGTATCCATCGGACGGTTTCCGTGGGACGAAATCTATCTGAAAACGGGCGATCTGAGGGATTCCAGCGGAGAGCGGCTCTGGTATGCCGTTTCCGGGACCTTTGCCACGAATGTGCTCAACAATTCTCCCTATGTACCGGCCAGCGCAAAGCATGCAGGCGGGAAGCGTTTTATCAATAGCGGAGCAACGGGAACAATCACAATCAAGGATCAGTCGGGTCAGGTGATTTACGACGGCGCAGTGGATGGTGTTGCTGCGGTAATCATTGCTCCGGGAGCCACCATCGACAGAAATGGAACACCCCAGGATCGGAGCATCAGCAATGCCGATGATCCGGACGATACCGTGGCGGATACGGATCCGGGTATTGTAGATCCGGTCAATTATCTTGATCTCAATGGCAGTCAGGACAACGCAACGCTGACCCACCTGGACAGTGATGACGGATTCCAGCTGGGACCCGTATACAACAGTCAGAACGAACTGGTCATCAATGACCGGATCATGGTGGTAACCGCAGAGGAAGTGGTAGCCATGGCACAGAAATCCGTACTTCAGACCTACAAACAGGCACTGCGGGAATACCAGAGGGCATTGTGGGCCGCGAGCAGCGCTGATTACCGTTTCCCCTGGCTCGATGACTACACAACCACCACGCTTGATGACCATGAAGCCGAGGCTGGAACGGTATTGGGGCGTGTGCCTTCGCTGTTCGTGCCCTATTTCGAACCCTCCGGGAACAGTTTCTCGAGCCCGTTGCTGACCCGCGTGCGCTACCTAGGTTATGACACCCCGGGTTTTGAGCTTTCCACATCGCTCGACAGCCGTTTTCTGGCATCGGAAGATCTCGAGGTTACCCCCCAGGCGAATGAAAGCTTTGTGACGGTACGTTATTACTGGGACGAGCAGTCAAGCCCGGATGGCTGGGAGTTGTGCCCCCCGGTCACGGGTACTGTTCAGGATTGCAATCAGTCTGCTTCCAATCCCGGGACTCCCGATAATTCAGTCGTACCCAATGAAGTAGCGACCCGGGTAATCGAAGTGACCTATCAGTGGAATGTCACTGCAGCAACGCCTGTGAGCTGGAACACCCGCACGGCCTTGCCCATAGGCCATGAACCGCCATCCAATTCGACACATGCGGCAGTATTTGCCGAATATCTGGATGCGCAAGCCGCATTGGATATCAGTTATCGGTATGATAGTTACTATCTGAACTCTTTTGATGTCGTTGACAGCGGAAGCTTCACTCTCTATCAGCTGGGCTTCCGGTTTTATCCCGAACTGCCGCGTTGGACTCTGCCGGAAAATGATGACTGGCATGATTCGGTGATGATGGCATTCAGTAGCGGTTTTCAGCCTGGCACGCCGACGCCGGCCGGTTGCACGCCCAATAACGGTGATGTTCTTGATGACCCCGACGAATGCCTCCTGATCCTGAACCGCGTGGACAGTAATCGGTGGGCTGGCCTATTGCTGCTGGCGGGTGAGCATGATTTAGTGGACGAGGCCAGTGACGGATATCAGAACGACCTGGCCGATATTTTCGAAGGCGAGAATGCCCAGATACCGCCATACACGGTGTTCGATGCAAGGGCAACACCTTCAACCGGCAATGCGCCGGATCAACTTTTGCCCTTGGACCTGAACTGATGACCGCGTACAGAACGAATTCGGGTGAAGCGGGTTTCACATTGGTGGAAATCGCCATTGTCTTGCTCATCGTCACCATTCTTCTGGGCTATACACTTGCCATGTTTCCGGTGCAACAGGAGCTCAAACAGTACCGTGAAGCCCGGCAGGACATCCAGCGGATCAAGGAAGCCGTGATCGGCTTTGCGCAGGTGAACGGTCGACTGCCCTGCCCTGCTTTACCGCCCTCGGGGGGACGTGAAGACGATACCGGAGCTTCGGGTTGCAAAAGCTATGCGGGATTTGTACCGGCAACCACCCTGGGCCTCAATGGCAGGATGAATGCCGACCGTTTGATGGTGGATCCCTGGGGCAATCCGTACCGCTACTATGTAGCCGATTCGGATTACGATGGAGATGGAAACGACGATTTCGTAATTCCGGGTGAAATGCGGGATGTGGGACTGGTGGACACGAATGGTGACAACTATATCGATCTGGACGCCAACCTGGTAGTGTGTGAAGGCACCAGTACTTCTTCTGATGAGTGCTCCAATGGCGATTATGTGGTCGGCGATCCAGACACGACATTGACGCCCCCGGCCTATGCAGGGGCGCCTGTTGTGATTGTGTCGATGGGAAAGAACTGGTCTGATACACCATCGGGTGAAGAGCTGGAAAATGCGGGCGCTAAGCTGACCAATACGGATCTTTCTCTTGGCATCGGCCCGACAGGAAAAGAATATCTGCTGGATGACGATACCGTGTTTTCCCGGCCCAGCGGCCAACGCGAGGATTTCGATGATGTAGTCGATTGGATATCCAGCAACCGCCTGTTCTCAAAAATGATCGAGGCCGGCCAGCTACCCTGATGACGCGGCCAGGTCCACCGTGGTTTCGTCGCTGCAATGCTGCAGCAGGCTGAAACAGACGCGGCCGTTCTCGTTGTTGACCAGATCCAGTTCATAATGGTGGGCATGGGCCATCATTGCCGACTGGTAAAGGCCGATGCCCATGCCTTTCCCTGAGCTGACCGGCCTTCGGAACAGCTTGTCGACGACCTCCTCGGCAATGGCATGTCCGTCGTCGCAGACGGTGAGCAGGATCAGGTCATTGTCGGCGTTTACATCCACCAGCACATGGCCAACATCGGATTTGGCCAGCGCATTGCTGACCAGGTTGCCTCCCACGCTGTGGAACAGTTCCACGGGTATTTCGGGGTCCGGGCCAGTGGCGATGCGGTATTCGATGCGCGGGTCCGCGTGCTCGCTGCGGAATTCATCCACCCAGCTCGACAGCGGCTGTCGGCGCTCCGCGGCGCTGAGTTCCGGTGCGGTCAGCTTGTGCAGGGTGTTTTCCAGCCGCTGGCTGATCTGCTGCAGGTTCTGGTCGAGCAGGCGCATCGGTGGGCCGGTGCCATCATCGCTCTTGTGCTCGAGGATGTTGATGGAGGCCTTGATCGACTGCAGGATGTTCTTGATGTCGTGGGTCAGGCGAGCGCCGGTATGGTGAATGGTTTCGATGTGTTGCTCGGCGCGTATCTTTTCCTGGTTCATCTTGAACAGGAAGAACTGCCAGGCCATGCGCACCAGCAGCAGGGTATGCTGACGCAGCGCCTTGCCGGGGTCGGCGCGGAAATACAGTGTGACCGTGGCGTGCTGTTGCAACTGGTGGCGGATTTCGATACCCCGCAGTTTCCCGGCAGTGATGCTCATCCCTTCCACGCGCCAGCTGATGCCGTTGAGCCAGTCGTTTTCGACCAGGTGGTCGCAGGCCGCCTGCAGGAATTCGGTGGCGGTGATATAGGGTTGCTCGATCAGCGTGGTGAGTGTATTGATCCAGTTCTCGAAGGGGCCGCCGATGGTCATCGTGTAACGGTTCCACAGCACACCCAGCCCGGAAAATCCGACACCCGGGTTCCAGAACCAGCTGATGCCAAAGGCCAGGGTGGCAACGATGAACACGCTGAGCAGCAGCCCGTCGGTGTAGGCGACGCCATAGAGGATGTTGATGACGATGCCGCCGAGCAGCACGATGAAGATCAGTGCCGTGGTCAGTACCCCGTGCATCAGGTCGAACTGGCTGCGGGTCTGCTGTGAACGGTCCGGAATCGGCGCCAGGAACAGCAGCAGAATGGGAATCAGCGTCAGGATTTGCATCCATTCGAGAAAGGCGGGGGGCAGGTAGATCAGCGGAAAGGCCTGCGGCACGATGCCGATGGCCATTTCGATGATCAGCACCGAGATCACCATCAGGTCGAAACCGCGGGTGGTGCTGTAGCTGAACAGGCGGCTGCCGATCAGCCCGCTCATCAGCAGGCCGAAGAAGAACAGGGCCTCGTCAAGGTAGAAATAGCTGAAAAGAATGAACAGCAGCAGGGGAATGGCAGTTTTGGCCAGACGGTAATGGGCCAGCTTGACCCACAGCGGTTGCCACAGCAGGAACAGGCCATACACTATCAGCAGCAGGGAAAAGCGGCTGAGGTGGCTGTCCTCCTTCCACAGCAGCCCCTCTCCCCAGATCAGGCTGTGATAGACGAGCAGCAGCGCAGCCAGCAGTTGCTGTTCGTATTGCAGCAGTGAGGCGAGGATCTTCAAGCGTACAGAGGCGAGTAATGGTTGCGCAGACTATAGCATTGTTTCGTTTTCAGCTGATTGGTATCGTCAACCGGCGCCTGCTGGTCAGCCTGCTGATGTTGCTGCTGCTGGCCTTCCTCGGGGGGCGCTTCGTCGCCAGTCTGGCGCTGATCGACAGCGAAGCGGTGGCCCTGGCCGCCGAAGCCGATTTTCTGCGTTATGCCCTGGTGCTGATGATGATCGTTGGCATCAGTGCCTGGATTGCACGCGATTACGAGTCCGGCCAGCTCGAGCGCCTGCTGGCGATGCCGCTGACCCGTTTGCACTACCTGCTGGCCCTGTTTGCGGTGATGAGCGTACTGGCCGCGCTGCTCGGCGCTGCGGCCGCCCTGCCTCTGCTGGCGGTGAATGCCGGGGCCGGCCTCTATTGGGGCATGGCGATGTTTCTGGAACTGCTGCTGGCCGGTCAACTGGCGGTGCTGGCGATTCTGAGCCTGGAACGGCTGCCCCAGGCCATCCTGCTGGCGCTGGGACTCTACCTGCTGTCGAAACTGGGGCCGGTCATCGATCTGGCGTTGCGCCATTCGTCGCGCTATTTCAGTGACGAGGCCGGGTTTCGCATCGGGCAGCAGCTGTTCACGCTGATCCGCAGCCTGTTGCCGGGGGATGCCGCCTTCGCTCAAAACAATCTGCTGTTGATGACACAGCCGGATTGGGCCACCGCACTGTTCGCCCAGTTCACCCAGACGCTGATCTACCTGTTGTTTCTGCAGGCCGTGATTCTTGCCGACTTCTACCGCAAGGAGCTGGGCCGCTGATGGTGCGCCCGATATGGAGCGCGGCGCGTAGCGAGCGGCCCTGGAAAGAACTGCCTACCGGCCTGTGGCTGTTCCTGATAGCCGCTCTGCTGCTGCAACTGGGCAGCCAGGTCTGGGTCCACGGCGCTACCGAAAGCCGCTTTCGTTCGATCGAAGCGCCTCATGACGCAGACAGCTACCGCGCGCTGTCACTGGGTTCGGACCGGCTCTGGAGTTACCTGCTGCTGATCCGCTTGCAGCTGCATGACGCCCAGAAAGGGCGGTTTGTCAGTTACCGCGCTCTGGATTACGGGCGTCTGGCCGACTGGCTGCTGGCCCTGCAACGGATGAACCCGGATTCCGACTACCCGGCGTTTCTGGCTGCGCGGGTCTATGGCCAGATCGACGACCCCGAGCGCGCACGGCAGATGGTGGAGGTGATTCGCCGTATCTTTGCGCAGAACCCGCAGCGCTACTGGCGGCGCATGACCGAGGCGGTGCTGATCGCCAAGTACCGGGCAAAGGACCTGCCGCTGGCGCTGGAACTGGCCGATGCCCTATACCGGCAGCCAAAGACCGTGAGCCTGCCGCGCTGGGCGCGGGACATGAAGCTCATTGTCCTCGACGAAATGGGCGAGGACGAGGCCGCGCTGCGGCTGATCGGCAGCCTGCTGAACAGCGGCGAGATCACCGACCCGGATGAAAAGCGCTTTTTACTCGACCGCATGTCGAAATTGCAACAGGAACTGTCGAATACCCGACATCTGGGCTCTGCGCCAGATGTGAAATAGATCTCAGCCCCGCATAAACGGCGTGTCTTGCTGTTGGCATGAATAATGCTAAATCACTGTCAAGCGGCAGGCCCGACGGCCCGCCCGGATTTTTCATCAGTTTACGGGAGTGTGTATCCATGAACAGAAACAAACAGAGGGGTTTCACCCTGGTTGAAATCGCCATCGTGCTGGTCATCGTCGGCCTGCTCATCGGCGGCGTACTCAAGGGGCAGGAAATGATCACCAACGCCAAGCTGAAGCGGGTTGAGTCCGACAACGCGGGTCTGGCTGCCGCGATGTTCTCCTATCAGGACCGTTACCTCCAGCTGCCCGGCGACGATACTCAGGCAGACTCCAGATTTTCCATCTATACCGATGGCAATAATGACCCTAGCGCTGCAGAAATCACGGGCGATGGCTCCGGTACGGTGGATGGCGTGTGGAAAGGGGATGAAACAGTGGCTGCTCCCAATCATGAAACGGCGATCTTCTGGAAGCATCTGCGTGCAGCCGGGCTGATACCGGGCGATGGCGATGATTCAACCCAGCCGACCAATGCCTATGGCGGTCTGATCGGGATCCAGAACGGCGCACTGGGTATTTCGGGGCATGTGACCGTGTTTGGAGCCATCGAAGGCCCGATTGCACGCATACTCGAAGCCCGCCTGGATGATGGCAATCCAAACACCGGCCGCGTTCAGGCCGATGAGTCCGGTGCCGACATGCAGGCAACCAGTTCGGGGTCGACGAGTTACGATGATGGCAAACGCTATGATATCGCTTTCCGTTTGTAACGGGTCATAACGGGCAGCATCAACGCAAGGCCTGCGCAAGCAGGCCTTTTTTGTGAGGTGAACCGCATGCTTGAGTTTTCAGCCGTGCGTTGCCGGCTGGGCGGCCAGCCGGTACTGCAGGGGGTGGATCTACGGGTGGCGAAAGGGGATTTCCATGCGCTCGCCGGTGAGAACGGTGCCGGCAAGACCACGCTGATCCGCATCCTGCTCGACCTGATCCGCAACATCGACAGCGGAACTCTGACCATCGATGGCCTGGATCGCCGCGATCCGAGGGCGCGGGAGCGGCTGGTCTATCTGCCGGAAAAGTTCGATCTGCCGCCGGAGGTGAGCGGCTGGCAGTATCTGCGCTTCGTCAGCGGCGTGTACCGCGAAGCACTGGATCGTGATCGGGTCGCCGAACTCTGTGTCCGCATGAGCCTGGATGTGGCGCGTCTCGACGACCGTACCCGGGGCTATTCCAAGGGAATGAAACAGAAGTTGGGGCTGATCAGCTGTTTCATGCTTTCGGTGCCATTGATTATCCTGGACGAACCTTTGAGTGGCCTCGACCCCAGGGCGCGCTACTGCTTCAAACAGCTGCTGCACGCGGAAAAGGCGCAGGGGCGTACCCTGTTTTACAGCACGCACCTGCTGGCCGATGCCGAGGAAATCTGCGACCGCTTCGCCATCCTGCATGACGGGCGGATCATCTTCGACGGTCCCCCCGAGGAATGCCTGCGTGCGCATGGCGCCGACAGCCTGGAACAGGCCTACATGCGCGCCATCGGCGCGCTGGAGGCATGCTGAACGCCTTTTGGCGGTCGCGCTATTTGTACAACTCCTTGAGTTTGCGGGTGAGCGTGTTCCGTCCCCAACCGAGCAGCCGGGCAGCCTCGATCTTGCGCCCGCCGGTCTTTTCCAGTGCACATTCGAGCAGGCTGCGTTCGAAACGGGGCTGAGCCTCGGACAACAGGTCTTCCGCGCCCTCGTCCAGTCGCTGACGTGCCCATTGGGTCAGCGCCTGGCTCCAGTCACCGGCGGTGGGCTGAGCGCCGGTGGTGGCGGCTTCCAGCTGGGTTTCAAGCAGGGATTCGCCACGCAGCTCTTCCGGCAGGTCGGAGAGCTGGATCACATTGCCCGCGCCCATCACGCTGAACCAGCGGCAGGTGTTCTCCAGCTGACGTACATTGCCGCTCCATTCTAGACGCGTCAGGTGTTCGACCACTTCGGGGCTGAGTTGCTTGACCGGTTCACCTATCTCGGCGGCACACTGACGCATGAAGTGGTCGAGCAGCAGCGGGATGTCTTCACGCCGCTCGCGCAGCGCGGGCAGGTGGATCTTGATGACATTCAGGCGGTGATACAGGTCCTCGCGGAAGCGCCCTTCGGCCACCAGTTCCTGCAGGTTCTGATGGGTGGCGGCAATGATGCGTACATCGGCCTGGATCGGGCTGATTCCACCGACGCGGAAAAACTCGCCTTCGGCCAGCACCCTCAGCAGGCGCGTCTGCAGGTCCATTGGCATGTCGCCGATTTCATCGAGAAACAGGGTGCCGCCGTGGGCCTGTTCGAAACGCCCCTTGCGCTGGGCCTGGGCGCCGGTGAACGCGCCCTTTTCGTGGCCGAACAGCTCCGATTCGAGCAGCTCGCTGGGAATGGCCGCGGTATTGATGGCGATGAACGGCCCGTCGGCGCGCGGGCTGTGCCGATGCAGAGCCTGGGCCACCAGCTCCTTGCCGGTGCCCGATTCGCCGTTGATCAGCACGCTGATGTGGGAGCGTGACAGGCGCCCGATGGCACGGAAGATTTCCTGCATTGCCGGTGATTCGCCAATGATCTCGCCGGACAGCCGGGTCTGGGCGGCGCCGGGCGCGGTCTTTTGCCGTTTTTCCACCGCGCGGCGTACCAGATCTACGGCCTCCTCGATGTCGAAGGGCTTGGACAGGTATTCGAAGGCGCCTTCCTGGTAGGCCTGTACGGTGGTGTCCAGATCGGAATAGGCGGTCATGATGATGATCGGCATTTCCGGGTCGAAATTGTGCACCTGCTTCATGAATTCGAAGCCATCGATGCCGGTCATCCGCACATCGGTCACGATGGTGTCGGGCTGGCGGGTTTCCTGGCGCTTCAGTCGGGTCAGCGCGATGGATGCAGAGTCGAAGCTGATCACCTCGAAGCCGGCCTTGTCCAGGGCCTTTTCGAGCACCCAGCGGATCGAGGCATCGTCATCGATGATCCAGATGCAGGGACGGTGGTCGGGGCGGTCGTTCATGACGGTTCCAGGGGTAACAAAGTGGTGAACTCGGTGGATCCGGCGCTGCTGTGGCACTGGATGATGCCGTTATGGCCAAAGATGATCTGCTGTGCGATGGGCAGGCCCAGGCCGCTGCCGTCGGCCTTGTTGGTGACCATCGGCAGGAAGATGTTCTCCTGCACGGACGGGTCGATGCCCGGCCCGTGATCGATGATGGTCACCTCGATCACATGGCGATAGCGTCGGTTGCCGATGGTGTGCTGGCGGGCGATGCGCGTGCGGAACACGATGAGTCCTTCCCCGTTCATCGCCTGGGCCGCGTTGCGCGCGATATTGAGGAAGGCCTGGATCAGCTGGTCCTTGTCGGCCAGAAACTCGGGGATGCTGGGGTCGTAATCACGGCGGATGCGGATGTCCGGGAATTCGGCGAGGATCAGGCTGCGTACATGTTCGAGGACTTCGAGGATGTTGAGCGGGGCCTTCTGGATGCGCCGGTTGGGCCCCAGCATGTCGTTGAGCAGGTTCTGCAGGCGATCGACCTCGCGGATGATGACCTCGGTGTATTCGCGCAGTTCGCTGTTGCCGATTTCGCTTTCCAGCAGTTGCGCCGCGCCGCGGATTCCGCCGAGCGGATTCTTGATTTCGTGCGCCATGCCGCGCGCCAGTTGCTGGCTGGCCATCTGCTGGATGGCGCGCTGGCCGTCGCGGGCGATTTCCAGGTGGCGGTCGATGGGCTGTATCTCCAGCAGCAGTTTGGATTGTCCGATTTCGTCGATGGGGTGGATGGTGTAGTCGGTGGTGAGCGTCTTGCCGTTGGCGAGGCGCAAGGTGGCTTCGTGCTCGGTGATCTGGTGGTGTTCGCGTTGGCATTGTTCCAGCGAGCGAAGCAGGCTGTTTTCGGCTCCGCTCTCGAACAGGCTGGCGATGGGGCGGCCGACCAACACCGAAGCGCTGGTGTCGAAGAACACCTGGGCAGTGGCGTTGACCTGCATGATGATCAGCGCGTCGCTGAGGCAGATCACGCTGCTGCTCAGGTAATCGAGGATACGGTGTGCGCTGATTTGGGGCATGGGGTCGGCCATCTGAAAGGATGAAGCAAGGAACAGGCCATTATCGGGAAATCATGGCGGGGCAGATGGGTGCGCAGGAAGTCCGGGACAGTATAGCAGAGGTGCTCTCCAAAGGCACCAAAATGGTGCAAAAGCTGACGGTGCCGTCGGCCGTCAGGCACAAAAAAGCCCCCGCCGAATGGCGGGGGCTGAAGGTCGTGCGTCGGTGCTACTGCTTACAGGCTGTAGTACATGTCGAACTCGACCGGGTTGGTGGCCATGCGCAGGCGCTGCACCTCCTCGTTCTTGAGTTCCAGATAGCCGTCGATGACATCGTCGGTGAAGACGCCGCCCTGCTTGAGGAAATCGCGGTCCTCGTCCAGGGCCTTCAGGGCCTCGTCGAAGGAGAAGGCCACCTGCGGAATGGCGGCTTCCTCTTCCGGCGGCAGGTCGTAGAGGTCCTTGTCCATGGCTTCGCCCGGATGGATCTTGTTCTTGATGCCGTCGAGGCCGGCCATCAGCATGGCGGAGAAGGCCAGGTAGGGGTTGGCGGTGGAGTCCGGGAAGCGGATCTCGATGCGGCGGGCCTTCGGGTTGGTGACATAGGGGATGCGGATGGACGCGGAACGGTTGCGCGCGGAGTAGGCGAGCATGACCGGCGCCTCGAAGCCCGGTACCAGCCGCTTGTAGCTGTTGGTGGAGGCATTGGCGAAGGCATTCAGTGCCTTGGCGTGCTTGATGATGCCGCCGATGTAGTAGAGCGCGGTTTCGGACAGACCGCCGTACTGGTCGCCGGCGAACAGGTTGGTGCCGTCTTTCGCCAGGGACTGGTGCACGTGCATGCCGTTGCCGTTGTCACCGACCAGCGGCTTGGGCATGAAGGTCGCGGTCTTGCCGTAGCTGTGGGCGACATTGTGGACGCAGTACTTGAGGGTCTGTACCTCGTCGGCCTTCTGGACCAGG
>JALSKD010000095.1 GCA_026989015.1 Gammaproteobacteria bacterium | reverse complement strand
GACGTAAATGGCCGTCTGTTTCACTTCGGTCGTCATCATGGACATGGTCTTTCTCCTGTCACCGGCGGTCGTTTCGAGTCAGAGCCGGCGCGAACGCAGCAAATGGACGAGCCCGACCGCACCGAGCACGCCCAAGGCAAGATAGCCGTGCTCCAGAAGAAAATGCACGATAGCAGCCATCAGCCCGGTCTCGCCATGCTCGCCGGGATGTGCCCACAGGGTGGGGCTGGCCAGCGACAGGAACAGGGCCGTTGTCAGGGTCGCGGTTCTGATCGATCCGAACATGTCTTTCCTCTCCCTTCGGTTGAATTGTGTCAACGCACCTGCACGTCGGCCAGTTCCTCGCCCTCTTCGCTCATTACGTGGGTGGAACAGGCCAGGCAGGGATCGAAACTGTGCAGAGTGCGCAGGATTTCCACCGGTTCTTCCTTGCGCGCCACCTTGGTATTCATCAGGGAGGCCTCGAAGGCGCCGATATTGCCCTGCTTGTCCCGGGGCGAGCCATTCCAGGTGGTCGGCACCACGCACTGATAGTTCTCGATCTTCTGGTCGCGAATGATGATCCAGTGACCGAGTGCGCCCCGCGGGGCCTCGGCAAAGCCCACGCCCTTTGCCTCTCGCGGCCAGGTCTCCGGTTCCCAGTTGTCCACGTTCATGGTGCTGGAGTCGCCATTTTTGATGTTGGTGAGCAGCTTGTCCATGAAATAGCGCATCTTGTCGGCCGCCCATTCGGCTTCCAGTGCCCGGGCCGCGGTGCGGCCGAGCGTGGAGAACAGCGCCTCCAGCGGCACGTCGAGGGTGCGCAAGGTCTTGTCGATCTGTTCACGGATTTCCTCGTGGCCCTTGGCATAGCCCACGATGTAGCGGGCAAGCGGTCCCACTTCCATGGCATGGCCACGCCAGCGGGGAGCCTTGATCCAGGAGTACTTGGCCGATTCATCGAGCTGTTCGATGTTGGTGCGGGTACCCTTGGTACGCGGCCCCAGCTCGTAGTTCGGTTCGGTAATGCCGTCCCAGGGGTGCAATCCCCGATCCTCGTCGGGGTAGCGGTACCAGGAATGGGGCACGAATTCCTGGATCTCCTCCGGGTCACGCAGATCCACCGGATGCACTTCGTGGAGATTGCCGTTGACGATGGCGCCATGCGGCATGAGCAGGTTCTCCGGCGAATAGTCGTTGGCGCGATCGGGAATGTCGCCGTAGGCCAGCACATTCTTGCTGGCCAGGCCGCCGCCGTACAACCAGCCCTTGTAGAACTGCCCGATGGCCAGGATGTCCGGCACATAGACGTTGCGAATGAATTCGCGCGTCTGATCGATGATGAAGGAAATCTGATTGAGGGTGACCATGTTCAGCGGTGCGCCTGCGCCCAGGTCATCGTTCATGTTGATGGCGCAGGGCACGCCCCCAACCAGCCAGTTGGGATGGGGGTCCTTGCCGCCGAAGATGGTCCGTACCTTCATGATTTCCTTCTGAAAGTCCAGTGCTTCCAGATAATGGGTGACCGCCATCAGATCGGCCTCGGGCGGCAGCAGGTAGGCCGGATTGGTCCAGTAACCGTTCTTGAAGGGCCCGAGCTGCCCCGATTCGACGAACTTTTTCAGGCGATTCTGGATGTCGCGGAAATAACCGGGTGACGATTTGGCATGGCTCGGGGAAACCTTCTGCTGCAGTTCGGAGGTGGCTTTCGGATCGGCCTTGAGCGCATTGACCGGATTGACCCAGTCCAGCGCGTGCAGATGATAGAAATGCACCAGGTGATCATGCACCTGGAGGGCGAGCTGCATGATGTTGCGGATGGAGTTGGCGTTCTCCGGGATCCGGATCCCCAACGCATCCTCCACCGAGCGCACCGAGGTCAGGGCATGGGTACCAGTGCAGACCCCACAGATCCGCTGGACGAATGCCCAGGCGTCACGCGGATCGCGCCCCTTGAGGATCACTTCCAGGCCACGCCACATGGTGCCGGTGGAGACGGCGTTGCGAATCACGTTGTTGTCGTCGATGTTCACCTCGCAACGCATGTGGCCCTCGATCCGGGTCACCGGATCCACCACCACGCGCTGGCCGGAATCATCCAGGGTGAAACCGTTGGGGGTCGTCTTGATACTCATGAATTGTCTCCTCCCTTCTTCTGGGCCGCCTTGACCGCGCTCACCGCGGCATGGGCGGCGATGGCCGCACCAACCACGCCGGCTGCGGCCATCCCCACCTTGTCGGCATTGGCTTCCACGCCGAACTGGTGCGTGTCGGTCACGTGCTGGTAGAACGAGCCCTTGTCCCAGAAACCGTCCTCGGAACAGCCGATGCAGCCATGGCCGGCCTGAATGGGAAACGACAGGCCGCCGTTCCAGCGGATGGTGGAACAAGCGTTGTAGGTCGTCGGCCCCTTGCAGCCCATCTTGTACAGGCAATAACCCCGGCGGGCGCCCTCGTCGTCCCATTCTTCCACGAACTGGCCCGCATCGAAGTGGGGACGGCGATAGCACTTGTCGTGAATGCGCTGACTGTAGAACATCTTGGGTCGCCCTTGCCGATCCAGCTCCGGCAGGCGCTCGAAAGTGAGAATGTAGGTAATCACCGCCGTCATCACCTCCGCAATGGGCGGACAGCCCGGCACCTTGATGATGGGCTTGTCGGCGATACCCGGCACCTTGTGCACCGGCGTCGCACGGGTGGGGTTGGGCCGCGCCGCCTGCACGCACCCCCAGGAAGCGCAGGAC
>JALSKD010000094.1 GCA_026989015.1 Gammaproteobacteria bacterium | reverse complement strand
GTCTTCGACGACGGCAGCCGCAAGACCATCGAGGCGCCGGTGCGCATGGTCATGCGTCCGAAAATGAAGATGAAAGGCATGGATCACTCCGGCATGAAGATGCAGACGCATTGATGCGGCCATGAAAAACCGAAAGATCCTGCTGTTCTGGGCGGTGGTCGTCGTCTTCTTTGGCGGCTTGCTGCTTGCACAGCAGTACCTGAAGCGCCAGGGCAGCGACCTGCTGCCGGGGGCCGGAGGCGATTTCACCCTGCAGTCGGATCACGGCCCGGTATCGCTCCGGGATTTCCGCGGCAAGGTGGTGGCCCTCTATTTCGGCTACATGTCCTGCCCCGACATCTGCCCCACTTCGTTGTGGAACCTGTCGCAGGCGATGAAGGACTTGCCGCCGGAGCAGGCCGAACAGGTTCAGGGCATCTTCATCTCGGTGGACCCGGAGCGCGACAGCCCGAAAGCCATGGGGATGTTCGTCAAGGGGTTCTATCCGACCTTCATCGGGCTGACCGATGACAAGGCGAAGGTCGACAAGGTGGTTCGTCAGTACGGTGTGGTCTACCAGAAGGTGCCGCTCAAGGATTCGGCCATGGGCTATGTGGTGGACCACAGTTCGGTGATCTACCTGATCGACCGTGACGGCCTGTTGCAGAAACGCATTCCCCACGATACCGATCCGGACATCATCCGCCAGGCGCTTCAGGAACTGCTCGAGTAGCCGGGTACGCGGCAAGCAACAGGCCCGGAAGTTACTCGGGCAACCGGGCCTGTGCCGTGGTCTGTCCCGCTGTCTCAGGCCGCCCGGCTGCCGTGCCGCTGGCGCAGTTGCCGTGCCGCCTCGACCATGTTGGCCAAAGCCGGCCGTACTTCTTCCCATGCCCGGGTCTTCAGCCCGCAGTCGGGATTGACCCACAGCCGTTCGGCGGGAATCCGTTGCGCGGCCTGCTCCATCAGCGCCACCATCGACTCGACCGAAGGGATGTTCGGTGAATGGATGTCATAGACACCGGGTCCGATGGCATTGGGGTATTCAAAGTCCTCGAACACATCCAGCAATTCCATGTTGGAGCGAGAGGTCTCGATGGTGATGACATCGGCATCCATGTCGGCGATGGCCTCGATGATGTCGTTGAACTCCGAATAGCACATGTGGGTGTGGATCTGGGTTTCGTCGCGTACCGCGTTGGCGCTGATGCGGAAGGCGCGGATGGCCCAGTCCAGGTAGTCCTGCCATTCGCCGCGGCGCAGTGGCAGCCCTTCGCGCAGCGCCGCCTCGTCGATCTGGATCACGCCGATGCCGGCGGCTTCCAGGTCCTGTACTTCATCACGGATCGCCAGCGCCAGTTGCAGGCAGGTTGCGCTGCGGGGCTGGTCGTCACGGACAAAGGACCAGTTGAGCATCGTCACCGGCCCTGTGAGCATGCCCTTCATCGGCTTGTCGGTGAGTGACTGGGCGTGGCGGATCCAGTCCACCGTCATCGGCCCGGGGCGGTGGATATCGCCATAGAGGATCGGCGGTTTCACGCAGCGGGAGCCATAGGACTGCACCCAGCCGTGGCGGGTGAAGGCGTAGCCTTCCAGTTGCTCGCCGAAATACTCGACCATGTCGTTGCGCTCCGCCTCGCCGTGCACCAGCACATCCAGCCCCAGCTGCTCCTGTTCGCTCACGCAACGGGCGATTTCGGCACGGATGAAAGCGGCATAGGCGGTGTCGTCGATACGGCCTTCTCGCCAGCCGCGGCGCTGCTGGCGAATCTCCGGGGTCTGCGGGAAGGAGCCAATGGTGGTGGTGGGGAACACCGGCAGCCTGAACCGCTCCCGCTGCCGTTGTGCACGCTGCGCATGGGGTGAACGACGCCGGCCCGGATCATCGCCCAGCGCGGCCAGCCGCTGGCGAACCTGCGGGTTGCGCACGCGCCCCGATGCGCGGCGCGCGGCCAGGGCCTGGGCATTGGCTTGCAGGCGGCCCTGTACGCTGTCGCGGCCGTAACGCAGCGCCTCGGCCAGGCAGTCCAGCTCGTCCAGCTTCTGAACGGCAAAGGCCAGCCACTGACGCACCTCCTCATCCAGAGCGGTTTCGCTGTCCAGATCCACCGGCACATGCAGCAGGGAGCAGGAAGGCGCGATCCACAGACGCTTGCCGAGCCGCTGGTGCAGCGGTTCGAGAAAATCCAGCACTGCCGTCAGATCGGTCTTCCAGATGTTGCGTCCGTCGATCACGCCCAGTGACAGGATGCGGTCTTCGGGCAGGGTGTCGATGACCGCGTCCACCTCCTGCCGGGCACGGGTGCAGTCCAGGTGCAGTCCGTGCACCGGCAGGCTGCAGGCCAGTTCCAGGTTATCGCCCAAGCGCCCGAAGTAGGTGGTCAGAATACGCTTCGGACCCACATCGGCCAGTGCGGTATAGGCCTCGCGGAAGGCCTGTTGCCAGGTCGTGTCCAGTTCGGTGACCAATACCGGCTCGTCGATCTGCAGCCACAGCACCCCTTCGTCGGTCAGCCGCTGCAACAGTTCCCGGTACACCGGCAGCAGGCGGGGCAGCAGCTCCAGCCGCGGGCTGCCGTCGGTGGTCTTGCCCAGCCACAGCCAGGTCAGCGGCCCGATGATCACCGGCTTGAAGGCGTGATCACGGGCTTTCGCTTCGCGGATCTGTTCCAGCAACGGCTGCGGGTTCAGTGAGAAGTGGCTGTCGGCGGAAAGCTCCGGCACGATGTAATGGTAGTTGGTATCGAACCATTTGGTCATTTCGCCGGCATGGACGCCGCTGCAACAGCTGTCATCACCGGCAGCACGGCCGCGGGCGACACGGAAGTAGGCGTCCAGCGGACCGTCTCCTGACCGCTGTGCGCGATCGGGCACGCAGCCGAGCAGAAAGCTCATGTCCAGCACCTGGTCGTAGAGCGAGAAATCGCCCACCGGCATCCAGTCCAGTCGGGACTGGATGCGGGCGTGCCGGGCGCGCAGATCTGCCGCTGTCTGCAGCAGTGCGTCGGTGGGCAGTTCGCCGCGCCAGTGCCGTTCCAGGGCGAACTTGAGCTCACGCTGGCGTCCGATGCGTGGGAATCCGAGAGTGTGGGTGGTGGTCATGGCAGGGGGCTCCGCAGTGGTTGACGAGTCGAGGGATTGTATGGACATGCAGAGCTGAGCAATAATGATGCTTTCTTGCCAAACAATAAAAAATATTCATAAATGATCGAGACCATCCACCTCCGCATCATTCAGGCCCTGCGGCGGCAGGGCACCCTGACCGAAGCGGCCCAGACCCTGAACCTGACCCAGCCGGCGTTGACCCATCAGATCCGCGCGCTGGAACAGCGCCTGGGCCTGCGCTTATGGCAGCGGGAAGGCCGGAGGTTGAGGCTGACCGCTGCGGGCGAGGTGCTTCTGGATACGGCGGACCATGTGCTGCCGGTATTGCGACAGGCGGAACGCAACCTGAAGGCCCAGGCCGAAGGCCGCCAGGGGGTGTTGCGCATCGGCGTGGAGTGCTTTCCCTGCTACCAGTGGCTGACCGGGGTGATCGGTGACTTCCTCGAACGCCTGCCCGAGGTGGACATCGATATCGTCAACCGTTTCCGCTTCACCGGTCTGGTCGGCCTGGCCCATCGGCATATCGATCTGCTGGTCACGCCCGACATTCAGACCCAGGAAGGCATTGTCTTCGAGAAGCTGGCGGATTACCGCCAGGTGTTGCTCTGCGCCGTCGGCAGCCCGCTGGCCCGGCGGGGCCGGGTGGAACCGGAGGATCTGGCCGGGCAGACCCTGCTGCGCTTTCCGGTGCCGGTCGAGCGGCTGGATGTGTTTACCCGTTTTCTGCTGCCGGCGGGGCAGGCGCCGGGGGCCAGCCAGGAAATCGAATCACTGGAACTGATGCTGCAACTGGTGGCGCTGGGTCGTGGCGTCTGTGTGCTGCCGGCCTGGCTGGCCCGTCAGCAGGCGGATACGGAGCGTGTGGCGATGCTCGATCTGGGGGAATCGGGTCTGCACAGCACCCTGTACCTCGGCCTGCGCGCTCAGGATGCCGAGCTGGGTCATTTGCGTGCCTTCGTGAATCTGGGCCGGGAACGCGCGGCCCGGGCGTTTGTCGACTGATCCGCGCTTCCCTGACTCAGGTCTGGTGCTCAAGCCAGTCGAGTATGAAGTCGGCGATGGCCTGAGGACTGTTGATATCGAGCACAGGCAGAGGGGCATCGACCGGCGTGTCGGTGGCCAGCGCGATGATGGTGTCTTCACCAGGGAACAGGAAGGGACGGCCCAGCGACGGTCGGTTCAGTTCGATGCGTGGCAGGCTGGAAACATGGCGGAAGCCTTCCACCAGCACCAGGTCCAGCCGATCGTGGTCGAGGCGGGCGTATTCCTGCTCCAGATCGGGTTCCTGCACGGGCTGCCGTTCGCTGATCAGCGCGCTGCGGTATTTCGAGGTCAGCAGGGTTTGCTGCGCGCCGGCATGATGCAGCTTGTAGCTGTCCTTTGCCGGGTTGTCGATCTCGAAGTCGTGGTGTGAGTGCTTGATGATGCCCAGCCTGAGTCCATGCTCGATCAGCAGCGGAATCAGCCGGATCAGCAGCGTGGTCTTTCCGGTGCCGCTGTAGGCGGCAAAGCCGAGTCGGGGCGTGGGGAGACGGGGCGTATTCATGGGGCGATTATAGGTTTTGGGGACAAGAAAAAGCCCGGCGCTGGGCCGGGCTTTTTGCCGCGAACGCTGCGCGAGCGATCAGTTTTCGATCACCTGCAGTTCCACGCGACGGTTCTTGGCGCGACCGGCCGCAGTGTCGTTGGGCGCCACCGGCTGGGATTCGCCAAAGCCCTTGGCGGTCAGGCGGTTGGCGGCCACGCCGCGCTTGATCAGGTAGCTGCGAACCGCCTCGGCACGCTTCTGGGACAGGCGCTGGTTCATGCCGGCATCGCCGACATTGTCGGTGTGGCCGGCCACGATCACGCGGATCTTCGGGTTGGCCAGCAGGTCATCAGCCGCCTTGTTGAGGGTGCTGAAGGACTTGGGAGACAGCCGGGCGGAGCCGGTGACGAAGGTGACGCTGGGCAGGTTGATGACCTCGATCACGGTCGGTTCCTCGTTGCCCTTCATCTGGGCCGCGGCTGCTGCGGCGGCGGCAGCGGCGGCTGCGGCCTTCTCGGCGGCGGCGCGCTCAGCGGCAGCCCGCTCGGCGGCAGCGCGCTCGGCAGCGGCTTTCTCGGCAGCCGCCTTTTCCGCGGCGGCTTTCTCGGCCGCGGCCTTTTCGGCAGCGGCTCGGGCCGCTTCACCGCACAGCATGCCCATCTTGGGCTTTCCGTAGACCACGCAATTGCCCCAGGGATCGGTGACATCATTGCCCGAGTTGTCCTTGACGATGCCGCCATAGGCCAGGGCCTGACCGGCAGCGAGGCCGAGAGCGAGTGCGATGGAGGTAGTGAGTGTTTTTTTCATGTCCTTGTGTCCTTGAAATTTTTGGGAGTGCGAATGATAACGCCTACCCCTGCCTGAAGGGAACAGTTGAGTCGCTGATTTCGTCCGCGAGGGGCTTGCGCAGGTTGGGACAGTCTCGCGGCCGCGGCGCGTGGCGCCACCAGTCGGGTTCGCTGGCACGGCCCAGCACCGCCTGGTGATCGCTGTAGCTGAAGCAGCGTTCGCGGGTGTCCAGGAAGCCCCAGCTGCGGTGGCTGCGGCTGTGGATGAACAGGGACCAGGCCTCGCCGCCGGACGGCAGGTCTATGCGGTGGTAGATGCGTCCTCCGATGAGGTTGATGCGGCCGGCCTTGACCCTGCGTCGGATCAGCCGGCGGTCTTCTCGCGCGGGCAGGCGGGTTTCCTCGTAGTGACCGCAGAGCAGCAGTGAGGCTGCGCCGCGCCAGGGGTGGTTGTGCAACGCGCGCCCGGGGTCGCTGGCGACGAAACGGTGCAGGTAGACATGAGTGCCGAAGGGCAGGCGCAGCAGGTGATAGCGTTCCAGATAGGGCGCCTGGTTGTGTCCGGTGATGATACGGCAGCGCAGGTGGGCGCTGAGGCGGAACAGCAGGCGTTGCATCAGGGACATGGCAATTTCCTCTCGATTCGGGTGCAGTGGTGCTATTATCGGGAATGAGTGGCTCAACAGATGAGCCTTGAGGAAAATACCGTGGACCGTACCGAACGCTTTCACCTGATCGACCAGATGCTGCAGAACCGGCGTTATGTGACCCGGCAGCAGTTCCTCGACACCCTGGAGGTGTCGCTGGCCACCTTCAAGCGGGACCTGGAATACCTGCGCGACCGACTGGGCGCGCCCATCGTCTGGGATCGCGAACGGCGCGCCTATTGCTATGAACGGAATGACGACGGTGAGTCGCCCAGCCCGTTGCCGGGCCTGTGGTTCAATACCGCCGAGATTCAGGCGCTGCTGACGATGAACGCCTGGCTGGAAAACCTGCAGCCCGGCGTGCTCGGGGAGCATATCCGGCCCTTGCAGGCACGCATCCGCGCGCTGCTCGACCGTGGTGATCACAGTGTCGACGAGGTGACCCGCCGCATCCGCATCCTCACCCGTTCGCGGCAGATCGAGCACCCGAGCTTTTTCCAGCTACTGATCCAGGCGCTGCTGCACCGCAAGCGCCTGCTGATCCGGCATTTCAATCGCAGCCGTGGCGAACAGAGTGAACGGGAAGTGTCGCCGCAGCGGCTCAGCTTCTACCGTGACAACTGGTATCTCGATGCTTGGTGCCATCGGCGCGAAGCCATCCGCAGTTTCGCGGTGGATGCGATCGAGGGCGTGGAGATCCTCCCGCAGGCTGCCCTGGAAGTGGATGATGAACGGCTGGACCGCGAACTGGGCAGTGGCTATGGCATCTTTTCGGGGCAGCAGCGTCAGTGGGCGGAGCTGCGCTTCTCCCCCCGCCAGGCGCGCTGGGTGTCACGGGAACACTGGCATCCCGAGCAACAGGCGGAATTCGAGGCCGACGGGCACTACCGCCTGCGCCTGCCCTACAGTCAGGAACCGGAACTGGTGATGGACATCCTCAAGCACGGTGCCGGTGTCGAGGTGCTGGCGCCAGACAGCCTGCGCGCGCGCGTGCGCGAGGAAATCGGCCGCATGCAGGCGTTGTACTTAACTGACCGAATCGGCACCGATGGCGCAGTTTTCGGCAAGTGACCAGATGTCCGTCAGGGCCTCCCGCAGGGCGCGCAGCGCCGGTTGGTCCCGATTCTTTTTCAGTACCGCCAGTGACAGCGGCAGCGGTGGCAGTTCCACGGGCAGGGCCTGAAGATCGCCATTCTCCTGGTGGCGGCGTATTTCGTCCTCGCGCAGGATGCCGAGGCCGGCCCCGGACTTGACCAGCGATACCAGCGCGTCCTCCTGATCGGCAATCAGGCTGGCGGGTGGCGGGCAACCCTGCTGTTCGAAGAGTTCGCGAACCAGCTGGAAATGGATGCAGTTGGGCGAGGTCTGTACCCAGGGTTCCCGGGCCAGATCGGCAATGCCGGCTGATTTCAGCCGTTCCGCCCAGGCGCCGGGCGCGGCCACATGAAGGCGTGTCCGGTCCAGTTCCATCAGGCTCAGCTGGGGATCGTCCGTTTCACCCGATACGAAGGCCGCGTCGAGCTTGCTGATGCGCAAGGAAGCGAGGTGCTCGACCGACATTCCCGGGATGAACTGCAGCTCGATGCCGGGGTGGCGCTGTTTCAACAGACGGTACAGCGGAGACACGCGCAGGTAGTCGGCATCGGTATTGAGTCCGATGCGCAATAGCCCCAGCACATCGCCGCGGATCTCCCGCGCCCGGCTCAGCAGGCGGTCACTGTCGGCCAGGATGCGCTGTGCCTGATCGAGCAGGCGCTTGCCATGGGCAGTGAGCCGCATCCCCTTGGGCATGCGCTGGAACAGTTCGAGTCCCAGTTCTTCCTCCAGGGCCTTGAGTTGCGCGCTGATCGCTGGCTGGCTGCTGTAGAGGCGTTCCGAGGCCCGTGTCAGGTTTCCTTCCTCGGCAATGGTGGCGAAAATTCTCAACTGGTGCAGATCCATGGCGCTGTCTCCGGGTGGCGGTGCCGCCATTACAGAGCAAAACCCTGCTCCCCGCCATCGCAATTTCCGATGGGCGGCTTCCAAAATGACGATTGGCAATCCTCGCCGCCCCGTCCCAGGCTTCAGGGCATCGCACAGAGGAGACGATGCCATGAAACACATACCGATCATTGAGGCCAAGTACGGCCCGCTCCGAATCAGGGCTCAACAGGCCTGGATCGACCGCCCCGGGCAGTGGTTGCGGGCCTGGGAGCGCGCGCTCGAACGCGCCCGACAGCGGCGGCAGTTGCGCCGCCCGGACGATCGGCTGTTGAAGGACATCGGCCTCAGCCGGGCCGATGTGGAGCGGGAAGCGGGCAAGCCCTGGTGGAAGCCCTGAATGCGGGGTTCAGTGCTGGCAGCCGGGGCAGTAGAAGGTGGAACGCTGGGCCTGGACGATGCGCCGGATCCCTCGTCCACAGCGCGGGCAGTCACCGTTCTGGCCGTAGACATTGAGACGCTGGGCGAAATAGCCGGGCTGCCCGTCGCTGCGGGTGAAATCGCGCAGCGTGGTGCCGCCCTGGTCGATGGCCGCGGAGAGTACATCGCGGATGCTGCGGGCCAGGCGTTCGGCGCGCCCGGGGGAGAGGCGATTGGCCCGGGTTTTGGGATTGATGCCGGCCAGAAACAGGCTTTCGCAGGCATAGATATTGCCGACGCCCACCACCACATGGCTGTCCATGATGACCGTCTTGATGGCGCTGCTGCGACGCTGGCAACGCTCGTGCAGCCAGGCCCCGTCGAAGGCGTCGGAGAGGGGTTCGGGACCGAGGTCGGCCAGCAAGGGGTGATGAAGAGGATCGCCGCTGCCGCAGAGCAGGGCGCCGAACCGGCGCGGATCACGGTAGCGCAGGGTCGGTCCATTACCGAAATCCACCCGTACATGCTCGTGCGCCGCCGGCGCTGCTTCCGGCGGCAGCAGGCGCAGGCTGCCGGACATGCCCAGATGCCACAGCCAGTAGTCCTCGCCGAAATTGAAGATCAGGTACTTTCCGCGTCGCTTGAGGTTCCGCAGACTGTGCCCACGGAAATTCTGTATGGCTTCCGGCACTGGCCAGCGCAACCGCGGCTGGCGGATGTCGATGCGGGTAACCGGCTGGCCGCGCAGATGCGGTTCCAGGCCGCGGCGGGTGGTTTCCACCTCGGGCAGTTCCGGCATGTCAGTACCGCTCCCCGATGATCCAGGCGAGGCTGATGCCGGCCATGAACTGCCCCTGTTCGCTGACCAGTGGGCTGTCCTCGATGACGCTGCCGGTCAGGTTGTCGTAACGGACAAAGCCGCCGAACCAGTAGCCGTCGAGGCGGCGGCTGAAGGTGAAATCCAGCCGCCAGCCGCTGAAGCCCTTGTCCGGCGACCAGGCCGGCCGCTCAGCGGTGGCGTAGGCCGGGTCGACCGCGTAGAAATAGCGGTGGAAATCACTATCGGCGAACAACGGGCCGCCGGCCAGCCGCAGTTTCCAGTCGCCCTTGTAGCTCGCCGGCTTGCGCCAGGCCAGACGCGGGCTGAACACCTGGCCGACCTGCCGGTTGTCGCTGCCGATGGCGAAGGCGAAGCGCAGCGGCAGTTCCAGCCACAGGGAATGAAAATCATCGGCGAAGAAGCGGTATTCCAGCGAAGGTCCCAGTTCGATGCTGGCATCGAGTCGGGGCATGCCCGTACGCTCGGGCGTGTCGTCCGGGGGCGGCAGCGCGCCATTGCCACTGATCGACAACACCAGATCGGGGATCTCGAACAGCCGCGCCTCGACACCGTCGTCGATCAGCAGGCGTTTGCCGCGGTACTTGACATAGGGGAAGGGCAGCAGCGTTTGCTGGATACGGGCGCTGCCGCGGTAATCGGGCAGGCTCAGCAGGGCCAGGCCGACACCCCATTCGAACTTCGGCAACGGCGGATGGCTGTCGGCGGACAGGGCCGGCGCCATCAGGCTAGTCAGCAGCAGGGCGACCGGGCGCAAGCAGGTCATAGTAGCGACTGTCGGGGAAGTGGTACTGCAGCCCGAGGTCGGGCCGCGCGATGACGATTTCGGGCTGGATGGAGAGCACGAAGAATTCGATGCGCCGTCCGTCGGCGGTGGTGGCGGTGATCTTGCGCAGCGGGGTGCCTTGCGGGCGATAGGGCTTGATGCGGCTGGCCTGGAGCCCTTGCCAGTTGGCGGCCAGGGTCTCCGCCGCGGCATCGGCCTCGCCGTCCAGTGTCCAGCCGGTTTCATCTTGCTGCAGCCGCTTGCCGTCCAGCTCCAGGGCGCTCAACGGCAGGGCCGGCGGCAGCAGGCGCGGATCGACCAGCCCGGCGAGGCCTTGGCTGATGAAGGGGTAGTGGTTGTCGTCGACCAGATAGACATTGGGCGGGATCAGCAGGTAGCGCCGGTTGCCGATACGGTTGGTGCTGCCGAAGGCGATGGCGGTATCGTTGAGGGTGACGATGGCGCGCGGGATGCGCAGGCCGATGGTGGACAGATCGATCCGGCTGCTGGCCAGCTTGGAGTGCAACGGCTGCTCGGCCAGCGTGACCAGGCGGTCGAGAACCAGCCGGTTGGCGAACCACTGGATCGGGCGGGTAATCATCCAGCGGCCGTCCTGTTTCTCGATGGAGATGCGTTCGTCGGCGGTCTCCACCTGCACCCGCTGGATGTCGGCGGCCTTGAGCGGGGTGATCAGCTTCTGCGTCAGCTTCTGGTCCTCGCGAATCGGAAACTGGTAGCCGATCCAGGTCAGCACGATGATGGCCGCGAACAGCACATAATTGATCAGCCAGCGTTTGGAGATCGAGGCCATCAGCGCCTCCGGCGGCGGCGCCAGACGAGGATGCCGGTGACGATCAGGCCCAGCGGCAGCACCAGCATGAAGGTGACGAAGATGAAGATCTGGGCGTTGCGCGACAGGTCGAGCTCGGTATCCGGCGCCGATTTCGGGTTGACCGCGATCAGCGCGTCGTCGTAGCTCAGCCAGTTGATGATGTCGATGCCCAGCGGTTCGTTGGCGCCGTTGCCGATGAACTGGCTGGCTAGGAAATCGGCATCGCCGACGACCACGATTCGCTGGGTTTTGAGTGCGCCGTCGGCCTGCTGGATGCTGCGGGTCAGCGCCCAGCCGAGTTTCAATGGCCCGGTCTGTTCGCCGTCGTTGTCACCAGCGCCGATGTCGCCGGCCAGCGGGCCGGTTTCGTTCCAGCTGCTGGCGCTGCTGTACAGCAGCGCGGTGGCCTTCCAGTCCTTTTCGTCACCGGCATAGTCGATGGCGCGGGCGCGCGGATAGAGGCTGATCGCGTTGATGGCGTTGGTGATCGGGTGGCGGCCATAGTCCGCCACCAGCGTGAAGTCCACGCGGTCCAGCCCCAGCACCTGGCTGGAGGGATCGATGATCACGCCCGGCAGTAACTCGATGTCCAGGTATTCGGCGATGGCGTCGAGGTTGTTGCGGCTGTCCGGTTCGCTCAGCCACAGCAGATTGCCGCCCCGGTCCAGCCAGCGGGCGATGGCCTGGATCTCGCCGGGCAGCAATTCGGTGACGGCATCGGCGATGACCAGCGTGGTGGCGTTGTCGGGGACTTCCGGCGATTTCACCAGGTTCAGCGTCTCGATGGAAAAGCCCTTTTGTTCGAGGCGGCCGGCAAAGACATTGAAATCGGCATTGCGCTGGCCGAAGGGCGCGCGTTCTCCATGGCCTTCGAGAAAGACGATGAACCGCTCGCCCTGGCGCATCAGCCGGGCGATGGCGTTGGTCACCGTGGCCTCGCTGACCCGCGGCAGGTTCTCGCGGCGGCCGTCCATTTCGATGACAATCTCTCCGTCACGGAGAATGCCGTATTCCTTCAGCTTTTCCGGTACCAGGTCCGGGTTCCAGATGCGGTAATCGATTTCTGGCTGAACGCTGCGGTAGCGGTTGAACAAATCCTGGTAGGTTTCGCGGATGGCGTTGGACGGGCTGACAAAGGCCTGAATATGAACCGGTCGATCGATCTGTTCGAGCAGACGCAGCGTGGATTCCCCCAGGCTGTTGCGCTGTCCCTGGGTCAGGTCGATGCGTACCCGGTACTGGGTGCTGAGCCAGGCCAGCGCCGCGGTCAGCACAATCAGCAGCAGTGCCGACAGAGCGGATTGCAGGCGCAATTGCACTCGGGTTTTGCGGTCGATCTTCATCGTGGAAGCCGCTCACTGTCGAGCTGGCGCACGGTCAGACCGAGAAAGAGGAAGATCACCAGCAGGAAATAGACCGCATCCGCGGAATCGAACACCCCTTCGAGCATCGAACGGTGGTGATTGAGCATGGACAGATACCGTATGACCGGGTTATCGGAACCCCATTCGAGGATCCACAGCATCAGCAACACGCCAAAGCTGCCCACCGCGGCGATGGTCGAGTTGGCGGTGAGGCTGGACAGGTAGAGCCCGATCGCGGAAAAGGCGCCAAGCAGCAGGATCATCGCCAGCCAGATACTGGCCAGCTTGCCCAGATCCAGCCCGGTGCCGAGCAGCAGCGACAGCGGCATCAGCATCAGCAGCGAAGCCAGAGTGATGACGAACAACAGCAGGCCGCCGAACTTGCCGAGCACCAGCTGGGTCAGTGTCAGTGGCGCCGACAGCAGCAGCTGGATACTGCCGGAACGCTTTTCTTCGGCCAGTGAGCGCATGGTGATCAGCGGCATGACCATCAGCAGGATGATGGCGGCCAGCGAGAACACCGGAGCGATCACGATGTCGGTGACACCGGGCTGGTTCTCCAGTTGCATCAGCTGGGGCCGCAGCAGCAGGAAGTTGTCGATCTGAGCCATGAAAATCCACGACAGGATGATCTGTACCACGCCGAGCAGGGTCCAGGCCAGTGGCGACAGGAACAGGTTGGCGTATTCTCGGCGTGCGATGGTGGCGATCATGCGGCCTCGTCGGAAGTGGTCAGTGCGACGAACAGGTCTTCCAGGGAAGAACGGCGCGGGGTCAGCTCCAGCAGTCCCCAGCCGGATTCCACGGCCAGCCGCGCCAGCGACTCGGCATAGGTGGCCGGATCGACTTCATCGCCTGCGAAATCCACCTCGAAATGCCCCGCCTGCGGCAGTGCCCGCACCGAGCGGGTGCCGGGAATGCGGCGCAGGGCATCGGCGGTCGGCGGGTGGCGCAGCGCCACATGCAGATGGCCGTTGCCGGATGAGCCGTCCAGCTCGCCGGTGGCGGCGTGATAGATCAGCTCGCCCCGACGAATGATCTGCACGCGGTCGCAGACCGCCTGCACCTCCGGCAGGATGTGGGTGGAGAGGATCACCCCGTGTCGTTCACCCAGCGACTTGATGAGGTCGCGGATCTCGCGGATCTGGATCGGATCGAGACCGACCGTGGGTTCGTCGAGCACCACCAGCGGCGGTTGATGGAGGATGGCCTGGGCGATGCCCACGCGTTGCTGAAAGCCCTTGGAGAGGGTGCCGATCAGCTTGCGCTGAACCCCGTCAAGGCCACAGAGCGCGCGGGCGCGCGCCACAGCCGGGGCGATGGCGGCCCGTTCCAGGCCGTGCAGCGCGGCACTGTAGCGCAGGTATTCGTCCACGGTGAGCTCGCGGTAGAGCGGCGGGTTTTCCGGAAGGTAACCGATGCGTCGCTTGGCTTCGCGGGGCTGTTCCAGCAGGTCGATACCGTCGATCAGTACCTCGCCGGCGCTGGGGGCCAGCACGCCGCACAGCATTTGCATGGTGGTGGATTTGCCGGCGCCGTTGGGGCCGAGGAAGCCCAGTACCTCGCCGCGTCGCAGCATGAAATCGACCGAGCGCACGGCCAGCGTGTCGCCATAGCGGCGGCTCAGGCCGCGCACCTGCAGCAGCGGGTGATCCGTTTCGGTCTCGGTCATGGGTGGTGTCTGTCCTTGGGCGGGCAAAGGCGGATTCTACCCAGTCGCCACGGGCTTGCAAAGGCGGGCGGGTGGCGCGGGCCTGCGGACACAAAAAAACCGGCCGCAGCCGGTTTCTTCGGGAGGTCGGATCACTTACTTGATCTTGGCTTCCTTGTATTCGACATGCTTGCGCACGACCGGGTCGTATTTCTTCATCACCAGCTTGTCGGGGGTGGTCTTCTTGTTCTTGTCGGTGGTGTAGTAGTGGCCGGTGCCGGCGCTGGATACCAGTTTGATCTTGTCACGCATGATGATTCTCCTCAGACCTTCTCGCCGCGCTTGCGCATGTCGGCCAGTACGGCATCGATGCCCTTCTTGTCGATGATGCGCATGCCCTTGGTGGACAGGCGTAGCTTGACCCAGCGGTTCTCGGATTCGACCCAGAACTTGTGGGTATGCAGGTTGGGCAGGAAGCGGCGGCGCGTCTTGTTGTGCGCGTGGGATACATTGTTTCCCGTAATCGGGCGCTTGCCCGTCACTTGGCATACTCGGGACATGATGAAGACTCCGAAAATTTGGTCAGCTGTGCGTAAGGGCGCGCACTCTACCAGAACGGCAGACGCTATTCAAGCCGCATTTGGCAGCCCGGAAGAGCCTGCATTTGGCGGCCCGATCCGTGATAATAGGCGCTGGTTTATACTTTAGATACAGAGAGGCGCCCGCATGGACATCGTCTTCATCCGCGAACTCGAGATCGATACCGTTATCGGCATCTACGACTGGGAGCGCAAGATCCGTCAGAAGGTCAGCATCGATCTCGACATGGGTTTCGATATCCGCAAGGCGGCCGCCAGCGACGACATCGAACATGCCCTCAATTACAAGGCCGTCGCCAAGCGGCTGATCGCCTTCGTCGGCGAAAGCGAGTTTCAGCTGGTGGAGACCCTGGCCGAGCGCATCTGCGCCATCGTGCTGGAGGAATTCGCCGTGCGCTGGGTGCGCCTGACGCTGCACAAACCGGGGGCGGTCAGCGGTTCGCGTTCGGTGGGGGTGATGATCGAACGCGGCGAGCGGACATCATGAGCCGGCGCGTCACCGTCAGCCTGGGCAGCAACATCGATGCCGAGAGGAATATCCGCGCGGCGGTGCGCGCGCTGCGTGCGCGTTACGGTGCATTGACGGTGTCGCCGGTGTATCAGACCGAGGCGGTGGGCTTCGATGGCGATGATTTTCTCAATCTGGTGGTCAGCTTCGAGACGGATGAACCGGTGCAGGAGGTGGCCGCCGGCCTCAAGGACATCGAGGACACGCTGGGCCGCGATCGCAGCCAGCCCAGGTTCTCGGCGCGCCGCATCGATCTGGATCTGCTCACCTATGGCGATGCGATCAGCGAGGAGCCGCAACTGCCGCGTGACGAAATCCTCAAGAACGCCTTCGTGCTCAAGCCGCTGGCCGATATCCACGGTGACATGAAACACCCGCTCACGGGGCTCAGCCTGGCCGAGCACTGGCGTCGGATGGCGCCGGAAGCCGCGCGAATCGAGCCCTACGAACTGCTGCTGGAGTACTGAAGAGGTTTGGCAGGCAGAAAGCGGGGTTGAGGCTATACTCTTTCCTCATCATCACATCCGTCCACGGTCTCGCTGTCATGACTGTCACCCGCCCGGCCCGCTGGGAAATGCTGGTTTCGTCGATGCTCGACGGTTTTTTCGTCATCGAGGACCGTCGTTTCGTCTTCGCCAACGCGGCCTGCGCCCGTCTGTTGGGCGTAGCGGACCCGGACCGGCTGATCGGCCGTGATGCCATGGATTTCATCGCCGAAAGCGAGCGTGAACGGGTTTCCGCCATCTACCGCGACCGCATCGAAGGCCGTCCCGCGCCCCGTCATTATGAAACCCGCGTCCGTGCCGCGAATGGATTCGATGAGATTTCGGTCTGGCTGGAAGTCTCCGAACTGGAACGCAAGGAGCCCGGTGGGCTACCGGTCATGGCCGGGATCCTGCGTGACATACGCGAGCTTCAGAGCCTGCGCGACGAACTGGAAGATACCCGGCTTCAGCTCAGCATCATCCTTGAAAACATGGCCGATGTGATCTACCGCACCGGCATGGATGGCCGGTTGACACTGATCTCCCGCAATGTGGAAAACCTGCTCGGCTACAGCCAGGAGGAAATGCTCGGCACCCCGCTGGCAGGCTATTACTGGACACCCGAGGAACGCGAGCGCGTGGTAGAAGCAATCACCCTCAATCGTGGCCGCATCACCAATGTCGAGGCCATACTGCGGCGCAAGGACGGTTCTCCGGTATGGATTTCCACCAATGCCTATGTGCGCATGGATGACCAGAGCGGAAAGGCGATCAGCATCGAGGGCATTGCCCGCGATGTGACCCGGCAGAAGGAACTGGAACAGAAGCTGGAAAAGCTGGCGCTGACCGACAGCCTGACCGGCCTGCCCAACCGCCGGGCGTTGATGGACGAACTGCATCTGCACTTTCACCAGGCGAGGGACAGTCAGGGTCAACTGTCGGTAATCTATCTGGACGCCAATGACTTCAAGCGCGTCAATGACCGCTATGGGCATCTGGTCGGCGACAACCTGCTGCGCCACCTGGGGCGCGTGCTGTCTGCCCATGCCAGTGGCAGACAGATGTTCGGCAGACTCTCGGGTGACGAATTCCTGTTCATTCTGCCGGGCCTCGGTTCCGATGCCTCCGAACAGCTGGCACGGCAGATCCTGGCCGATGTGGCGCAGCGCCCGCTACCGCTGCAGAGTGGTCAGATAGACCTTTCACTGGCGGTGGGAGTGAGCAGCCTCAAGGACGAAGATGTGGCCGAATACAGCCTGCTGGCCCGCGGCGATCAGGCGATGTACCTGTCCAAGGGACGGGCCGAGGGGTATGAGGTGGTGGTATAGCCCCGGCCTTCAGTGCCGGACGACCGAAAACAGCCGCACCAGCTCCAGCTGATTGTCGCTCGAGGCGTGACGGAAGCGGGTCTTGAGCAGTTCGCGGGCGCGTTGCGGGTGGCCGGACTGCTTCTCGATGACCACTTCCGCGGCACAGGCATGGAAGTCGGCATGGGCCTGGACAGCGCGCGCGTATTCCGGAAGCTTGCAGTAGCGTTTGCCAGGGCCGTGCAGCCATTTGCCCAGGGTGCACTGTTTGTCACTGGCCGCCACGGCCGGGTCAATGCTGCCTTCGGCACGCCCGTCGATGTAGTCCTGCAGCCGCTCCTTCCAGGCCTCATGGGCCTCCAGCACCTGCTTCAGGTTGAGACCGTCGAGGGATTCATCCTCGGGGATCGGAGTGAGTTCTTCTTCTTTGCGGCCCATCAGGCGCTGGGCGATCCATTTCTTGAGCATGAGTCCCGTAGTGAGTGCTTGTGAATACAGAACGAAGAATAAACCCTGCTTCCGTGAATGCAAGCGTGACCGCAAAGGCCTGTATGATGCCTTCATGCCACCCCGGGATCAGAACGCATGAAGACGATCACCATAGAGAAAGCCTGGCAAGGCGCCGAACGCTGCAAGCACTGCGCGATACGGCATCTGGTTCTGTTCGCGGACCTCTCCCACGAGGATTTCGACCGCATACACCACCCCATCGACGATCTGGACTATGAACCGGGAAGCCGGCTCTACCATCAGGGGCAGCCACTGCAACATGTCTTTACGGTGCGTTTCGGGCTGATCAAGCTGGTGCAGCATCTGCCCAATGGCGATCGCCGCATCGTGCGGCTGCTGGGGCAGGGCGACCTGGCGGGCCTGGAAGGGCTGGGCGGGCAGCCGGCGGATCATGAGGCGGTCACG
>JALSKD010000093.1 GCA_026989015.1 Gammaproteobacteria bacterium | reverse complement strand
TGCCCGCTGATTTTCGCATGCAGCGGCTTGGTTTTCTCGAAGGTTTCCAGTTGTTCCGGCGTGGCCGGCTTCTGGTAGTTGGCCTTCCATTCCTCGATGCTCATGCCATAGATCGCCTGTTGCGCTTCGGCATAATCCATCTCCAGTCCCTGTTCCCTGGCGGCTGCCAGATACCATTTGGCGAGGCAATTGCGGCAGAAGCCGGCCAGGTTCATCAGGTCGATATTCTGCACATCGCTGCGCTGACGCAGGTGCTCGATCAGGCCGCGAAAGGCCGCGGCCTCGATTTGGGTTTGCTGGTCTTTGGTCATGATAAACTCCGGCGAAATCGATACGCGAGCCTAACACAATGAACGAAGTCACTACAGCCGGCACGGACGATCAGCAGGCCGATTGGGCACTGTTGCTTCAGCGTCTCGGTTCCAGCGGCCAGCGCCTGCTGGTGCCGCTGGCTGCTGATCGTGGGGCCTGTCTGCATCGTGTAGAGCGACTGCGCGAAACGGCAGAAGTGCTGGTGCTTTCCGATCGCGGGGACCTGTCCCCGGCGGTGCCGGTGTCCCGTGCCTCCAGCCTGCTTGGACAGGAAAGCGACTGGGTCGTTCTCGACGCCTTCGACCGTTTTTCGGTCGATGCCCTGTGCATCGCGGCGGGGCTGGTGCGTGCCGGTGGCGGCCTGCTGCTGATAACGCCGGAGGGTGGCGCGCCCGCCAAGGATCCCGATGGCCGCTGGCAGGGTCTGCAGGGCGAAGGCCGCCTGCTGGGCTGGTTGCTCGATCAAATGGCTGAAGTCGGCGCTCTGTGGCGGCCGGGGAGTCGCGTGCCCCTCCTGCCGCCTGTTGTTGAAACCCGCTTCTTCGGCGATCTCACCGAAGACCAGGAATGGGCCGTGGACTGGCTCAACACCGACTGGCCCGAAATGGGGCCGGAACGGGTGTTGCTGGCCGCCGACCGCGGCCGCGGCAAGAGTACCCTGCTCGGGCGCTACGCGGCCGCATGCGGCCAGGACTTCATCGTCACCGCGCCTTCGCGTCGGCACGCTGCCGTGCTGCTGGAGCAGTTGCCGGAGGATCAGCGCTCGTTCGTCGCTCCGGATGAGCTGGTTCGCCGCGGGCAGCGGGTGGAACTGCTGATCATTGACGAGGCGGCCATGCTGCCCTATTCGTTGCTTCAGGATTGCCTGGAACTGGCCGACAGGGCGCTGCTCGCCAGCACACTCAATGGCTACGAAGGCACTGGCCAGGGCTTCCGCCTGCGTTTCCAGCGCGACCAGGGCGAGCGCATGCGTCAGCTGGGACTGGAGCAGGCGGTGCGCTGGGGGCAGGGAGATCTGCTGGAACTGGGCCTGAACCGCAGCCTGCTGTTGCAGCCGGAAGACCTGCCACCGGCCACGGCGGAGGAGCCGCTGAGGATTGAAGCGGTCGATGGCGCCGCGCTGATCGCGCAGCCCGTTCACCTGCGGCAGGCCCAGGCCCTGATGCTGTCGGCACACTACCGTTATCGGCCCTCGGATCTGCGGCAGTGGCTGGAAGACCCGAATCAGCGGCTGTACCTGGCGCGGCGTGGTACTGCCGTGGTCGGTGTGCTGCAGATCAACGAGGAAGGCGGCTTCGATGAGGAAACCGCCGAAGCCGTATTCATGGGCCGCCGCCGCCCGCAGGGGCACCTGCTGGCGCAGATGTTGACGGCTCAGGCTGGATTGCGCGGGTTTGCCCGGCACAAGGGTTGGCGCATCCAGCGCATCGCGGTGCGCGAGGAACAGCGGAGTCAGGGCATTGGCCGCGCGCTGATCGAGCGGGCCGAACAGGACGCCCGCGAGGCGGGCATGGACTGGATCGGCAGCAGTTTCGCGCTGGATGCCGAGGTGGCCCCATTCTGGCGGGCCTGCGGCTACCGCGCGCTGCACCTGGGGCGTGGCCGCGGCAAGTCTTCCGGGCGGCCGGCGGTGGCGGTATTGCGCGCGTTCAATTCCGAGCTCGAGCCGGAGGTCACCGGGCTGGCCCGTCGCCTGAAGCGGGATCTGCCGCTGCACCTGCGCGGCCATGCCCGAGCGATCCACCCGGCTGATGTGAGCGGCCTGCTGCGTCTGCTTGACGCCGGCGAGGAGGAGGCACCGCCGCTGCAGACCGATATCCTTGCAGCGGTCATTGATGGCCATTTCGGGCTGGATCTGGCGGAGGCCGAGCTCGCCCGCTGGCTGATGGATGCGCTGAGGGATGAACGCGTGCTGGAAGCCGCTGAGCGCGAACGGCTGATCGCCTGTCTGTTGATGGGCCGCTCCGCTCCGCCCGGCATTGGGCGCAAGAGCCTGTTGCGTGCGTTGAGGCAGAGCCTGGCGCGCCTGCGCGATGATCGGGAACGCGACGCATGAACGACAGCGGCCGGACCGGCTGGTTGCAGTGGGACCGTGACCACCTGTGGCACCCCTATGCACCGCGCGATCCGGCATTGCCCTCGTTCGCCGTGGAATCGGCCGAGGGTGTGCGCCTCACACTGTCAGATGGACAGGAACTGATCGATGGCATGGCCTCCTGGTGGTGTGCCGTGCACGGCTACAACCATCCCCGCCTGAATGCGGCCATCGAACGGCAACTGAGCCACATGGCCCATGTCATGTTTGGCGGGCTGACCCATGAACCCGCCGCCCGGTTGGGTCGTCGCCTGGTCGAGCTGACCCCTGAGGGTCTGGAGCATGTGTTCTTCGCTGACAGCGGATCGGTGGCCGTGGAAGTGGCCATGAAGATG
>JALSKD010000092.1 GCA_026989015.1 Gammaproteobacteria bacterium | reverse complement strand
ACAACGAATACGCGGTGGCCAACCGGCGCTGGTTCGCCGGGCGGAACATCTTGGCGCTGAACCTGGTTTCCAGCCCCGGCTCCGGCAAGACCAGCCTGTTGACCCGCACCCTGTTGCAGATGAAAGATCGCCTGCCCATGGCCGTTATCGAAGGTGACCAGCAGACCAGCCACGATGCCGACCGCATCCGCGAGACCGGCGTCAAGGCATTGCAGATCAATACCGGCAAGGGGTGTCACCTGGATGCCCATATGGTCGGTCACGCCCTCGATTCCCTCGATCCGGAGCCGGGCAGCGTGCTGTTCATCGAGAACGTGGGCAACCTGGTCTGCCCGGCGGCCTTCGACCTGGGCGAGGCGCACAAGGTGGCTATCCTTTCGGTCACCGAAGGCGAAGACAAGCCGCTCAAATATCCCGATATGTTTCACGCCGCCGATCTGATGATTCTGAACAAGATCGACCTGTTGCCATATCTGGATTTCGATCCGGACAAGTGCATCGACTATGCCCGGCGGGTCAATCCGCGCATCCGGGTGTTGCAGCTTTCCGCCACTACCGGCGAGGGTATGGATACCTGGCAGCAGTGGATCGAGGCCAACCGGCAGCTTGCCGCCCTGGGGAACTGATCATGTGTCTCGCCATGCCAGCAGAAGTGATCGCCATTGACGGTGAGACGGGAAAGGTCAATCTGGGCGGCGTCCACAAGGAGATCTCCCTGGCGCTGGTGGAGGATGTGCAGGTGGGCGACTTCGTGCTGGTGCATGTGGGTTACGCCCTCAACAAGGTCAGCCCCGAGGAGGCCAAGCAAACCCTGGCGATGTTTGCCGAAGCAGGCCTGGGAGGAGCTGGATGAAATATATCGACGAGTTTCGCAGCAAGGAGCTGGCCCACACTCTGGCCGACGCCATCGCCAGGGAAGCGGACACGGGACGGGAATATCGTCTGATGGAGTTCTGCGGAGGCCACACCCATGCCATCTTCCGCTACGGGGTGCAGGAGCTGATGCCGTCAAATGTGAAATTCATTCACGGCCCCGGCTGCCCGGTCTGTGTGTTGCCCATCGGCCGCATCGACAATGCCATCGAGCTGGTGCAGCAGCATGACGTGATCCTCTGTACCTATGGCGACATGATGCGGGTGCCGGCCAGTGGTCGCAACAGCCTGCTCAAGGTCAAGGCCGCGGGGGGGGATGTGCGCATGGTCTGGTCCACTCAGGATGCGCTGAAAGTCGCCCGCGACAATCCGCATCGGCAGGTGGTGTTCTTCGCCATCGGCTTCGAGACCACCACGCCGCCCACCGCCGTGGCCATCGAGCAGGCGGCGGAGGAAAGACTGGCGAACTTCAGCGTTTTCTGTAACCACGTACTCACCCCCGCCGCAATCCGGAAAATCCTTGAGCCTGCCGAGACCCCGGAGGCAGAGCAGGTGGCCATCGATGGTTTCCTCGGCCCCTCCCATGTCAGTGCCATCATCGGCACCCGCCCCTATGAATCCCTGGTCGAGAAGTATCGCAAGCCGGTGGTGATCGCCGGTTTCGAGCCTCTGGATGTGATGCAGTCGGCGCGCATGCTGATCCGTCAGCTCAACCAGGGGAGGGTTGAAGTGGAGAACGAATACACCCGGGTGGTAACCCGCGAAGGCAACCGCAAGGCCCAGGCGCTGGTAGCCAGGGTGCTGGAGCTGCGGCGCAACTTTGAGTGGCGTGGCCTGGGCATGGTTCCCTCCAGTGCGCTGCAGATCAGATCCGGGTGGTCGGAATTCGATGCAGAGCAGTGCTTCCCGGTGCCGGAAATCACCGCCTCGGACGTGCGTGGCTGTGAATGCCCGCAGATCCTGCGCGGAGTGAAGAAGCCTGTTGACTGTAAACTGTTCGGCGCCGTCTGCACACCGGAGAACCCCATGGGTTCCTGCATGGTCTCTTCGGAGGGCGCCTGCGCCGCCTACTGGAGTTACGGACGTTTCCGCGACGGATCGCAGGAGACGGCGGCATGAGCGGCTCACTTTCCCGCTACGCTCAGCGGCTGGATCTGCGTTCCGGCGCCGTGGACATGACTCACGGCAGCGGTGGCCGGGCCATGGCCCAGCTCGTGGAGGAGCTGTTCGTCAACCATTTCGACAACGAGCTGCTGCGCCAGGGCAATGACCAGGCCTCCTTCCCGGTGGAACAGGGACGCATGGTGATGAGTACCGATGGCCATGTGATCTCGCCCCTGTTCTTTCCCGGTGGTGATATTGGCTCCCTGGCGGTGCATGGCACCCTCAACGACGTGGCCATGTCCGGAGCCAGGCCGCTTTATCTGAGCGCCGGATTCATCCTTGAAGAGGGCTTTCCCCTCGCCGATCTCGACCGTATCGTGGCCAGCATGGCGGATGCCAGCCGCAAGGCCGGCGTGCCTGTGGTCACCGGCGACACCAAGGTGGTGGAGCGGGGCAAGGGTGATGGCGTGTTCATCACCACCACCGGCGTGGGCGTGGTGCCGGACGGGGTGAACATCTCCGGCGACCAGGCACAGCCCGGCGATGCCATTCTGGTGAGCGGACCCATCGGCAATCACGGCGTGGCCATCATGTCCAGCCGTGAAAACCTGGAGTTCGAGACCACCATCGAATCGGATTCCGCCGCCCTGCACGGGCTGGTAGCCGAAATGGTGACGGCAGCGCCGCAGATCCACTGCCTGCGCGACCCCACCCGCGGCGGACTGGCCACCACCCTCAACGAACTGGCTTGCCAGTCCGGTGTCGGCATGAGCCTGCGCGAAGCGGCAATCCCCATGGA
>JALSKD010000091.1 GCA_026989015.1 Gammaproteobacteria bacterium | reverse complement strand
CCTTCAACAGCTCGTCGAGCAGCGCTTCTTCTTTCGTCTTGCTTTTGGTCTTGGCTCTGGTCATCTTTTTCTCCTTCTGTCAGTATGGGTAAAGATAACCAGTTACACAGTTCTTTTTACACCCTCCTATACGTTCACAAAACCAATAACTCATCTTCGTTTTTTCTCGCAACATCTGGCATTGGCGGGGGTGGGCAATTCAGGTCATGGTATCGCTGCACTCCATATCAGCGAGGTGCTGCAGTACCATGCCATGCATGTTGAGCCGTTCATGGTGTTCGTGGATGAGCGTGCCACATCGGACTGAATGTCTGTAGGGCCATGAGATCACTTCCCCCGTCTTCCGGATGTAAAAGTCGTTCGTTGTCAGATTTATAGCTTTTATGGATGTCTCGATGGCTTGCCGTGGATTTTGGCACCTCACCCCGGTTGGTCACTTTTTCTCCTTCAGGACGCTGCCTGATCGCTCAACCAGTAGAAGCGATAAGGTGGAATCACCAACTGGTCCTTGAAGAGGCGCGGCGATTCTCCGGAGTACAGATCCTTCATCTGGCTGTATTCGATACCACCGAGCGGTCCCAGTTCGCTCAGGGTCAGTGACTGTGGCGAGCTGTCGAAATTGCCTACCACCAGTACATTGTCGTTGTCCATGAAGGGGTTGCTGCGCATGAAGGTGAACAGGTGCGGATTGCCCGTGTCCAGCAGCTCGCGGTTGTTGTAATCGGCAAAGGCGGGGATGGTCTTGCGCACGGCGATCATCTTTCGCAGGCCATCGAAGATCTGCTGTTGCACCGTGCCGTGTCTGTGGCGCCGCTCGGCCAGTTGCCAGTCGATGCGCGGGCGGTGCATCCAGCGACTGTCGTCGGCCTTGCTGATGTCGTTGATGTAATCATAATCGTTGACGGTGCCAAGCTCATCGCCGTAGTAGAGCAGCGGGATGCCGCCGAAGGACATGATCAGACTGTGCAGCAGTAAAATGAGATCGACGCTGCGCTGGATGGCGGCCGGGTCGCCGCTTTCCAGGGCGGACTCCAGGCCGGCCAGCGAGGCCAGCGAGCCCGAGATGCGGGCATCGCCGGTCTTGTCATTGACGCCGAAGGGCTGGCCGCGGGCCGGCGAATCATCGTAGGCGCCGGTGAACCAGTCCACCAGAAAGCGGCGGTGTGAATTGGGGTCATAGCCGGCCTGCTCGATATCGGCATCGTCGAATCCCAGGCCGATGTCGTCATGACAGCGCACGTAATTGAGCCAGGTGGCGCGGTTCAGCTTGTCTGGCAGGCTGCGGATTCCCTGATTCAGCAGCTTGGCGTTCTTGGTTGCAACCGCATCCCACAGCAGGGCCATGAAGGTGGCGTTGTAGGCGATTTCACATTCCTTGGCGATCACCGCGTCTTCGCCAAAGTACTTGGTGATCTCCACCGGCGCGACGATGGCCTCGGCAATGAACAGCACCCCCGGTGCGGTGACCTGGCAGCAGTCCTTCATCAGCTGCAGGATCAGGTGCGCCTCGCGTTCGTTCTGGCACGTGGTGGCGATCTTTTTCCACAGAAAGGCCACCGCGTCCAGGCGCACGATGTCCGCTCCCTGATTGGCCCAGAACAGGATGATGTCCAGCATCTCGATGAACACGGTGGGATTGCTGTAGTTCAGATCCCACTGGTAATTGTTGAATACCGTCATCACCCACTTGCCCATGGATTCGTCGTAGGTGAAGTTGCCGGGGGCCGTCTCCGGGAAGATCTCCGGCATGGTTTCCTCGAACATGTCCGGCACATCGCGGTTGTCGAAGATGTAATAGTAGTCCTGACAGGTCTGTTCGCCGGCCCGCGCCCGCTGCGCCCATTCGTGCTCGTCCGAGGTGTGGTTCACCACCACGTCCAGGGTCAGCAGGATGTCGCGCTTGCGCAACTCCCCGGCCAGGCTCCGCAGGTCCTCCAGGGTACCGATGCGCTCGTCCACATCGCGGAAATCGCTCACCGCATAGCCGCCGTCACCGGCGCCCTTCGGGCACTTGAGGATGGGCATCACATGAACCATGTTGATACCCAGCTCCTGAAAATAGCCGACCTTCGATGCCAGGCCATTGAGGTCGCCGGCAAAGCCGTCGGTATAGAGCGCCATGCCCACCCATTTCTGACTGAGGAACCAGTTGTGATCCTTCTCGCGTGCGCTATCCATGTCCTTCAGGGCCGCGCTGCGTTTGATGTACTGACTGGCCATTACCTCCACCAGCCGTACCATCTGCTGCTCGAAATCATCACGCTCGCCGTACAGGTGATGAAACAGGGAATGAATGGCGTAGAAGTTTGCCCCCAGGCGGGTATAGAAGTGACGCAGATCGCGTTTGCGGGTCTCCGGCTTGAGTTCGTCGAGGATCTGGTTCAGCAGGGAATGGGAGATCTGTTCGTACACGGTTGCTTGTTCGTTGTGGTTTTGGTCCGTAATGAAAAGTCGGCATCCGTCACCTCGAACTGAAGTTCCTAACAGATAGAGAATGAAGGTAGGGCGCAATTAGTAGGGTTGCCGGGATTATTGCCAGGTAAAACAACAACACCTCATTCGTTCTTGGGCACCTGGCAGGTATGGAAGAAATCATAGTGTTCGATGGCCTCGAGGATGCCCGAGGCATGGGGCTGGTCGGCGAAATAGATGCGCTCTTGGTCGATTAGCTGTGACAACTCTTCATAGTGGCGGTTACCCACCACCACCGCCAGGGTGTTGCCGCGCATCATGTCCTCGTCGGCGCCCGAGCCGCCCGCCACCAATATGTGTTGCAGCGGGATATCAAGCCGCTGTGACACATAGCGCAA
>JALSKD010000090.1 GCA_026989015.1 Gammaproteobacteria bacterium | reverse complement strand
CGCTGGACGCACCCTGTGCAAAACTGGAATCTGACCTTGTCACAACTGGCGATACATTTTGACGGAAGACTGGGGAAACATATCGCTCTGTGAAATCACCTGACACAGAGTTTTGAACACCCTCGATGGACCTCCAGATAAGGTGATCCGTCAGGCCTCACAAAAGGGGCCTCATTCCCACACTCCTCGCATTTTCCGTTTGCACGCACCAGCACCGCCTTTATGACTCTACTATCTCTTCTAAAGACAGTCACTACCGCCCGGGATCGCGGCGCTTCCCCGTGGTTTCCCGTGTAGCCCACCACTTCTTCTTCGTTCAGTCCGGCTACCTGTTCATAGATTTCCTGCTCTATCCTCTCCATAGATATCACATTACGAGAAATAAATTCTCGAGCCATCCCATATAGATAAACTTCTGTTACATTTTCCGTCAACCCACACCTACCAAGAACCTGCCTTACTGTCACCTCAATCTGATCAGGATTTACTCCACCAAAGTCATGAATCACGCAGAGCAGCTTATCATAATGAAGTGTTCGTTCATTTTGGGCATTTATCGGTCTTATCCGGACACTGTTATCGGTGAAACCCACGACTTCGAAATAAGTATTTCCTCCTCCAGTTTCGACCTGATCACCAACATTAAATACATTTTGAATATCTTCTATTGTTGCCATGATTACCTCATTTTTTACAGCATGTACTCAAACCTTATCAACCAGATCATACCTTCACGTTAACACCTCTATTTCCAAGCCCAGAGTTACAGCATTCCGAACTTACCGAGGCGTACACTCTACTCTCCCGGCCATTAGTATCAATCGGCGTTGATTGAGTATAGACACTGAATCTGATAATGCGAAATACAACCAAACCCATAGCACACAAAGAACAATGCATGAACCGCCCCGGGTATTCCGGAGACTGTTTGGTTTGAGTCAGGCCACCTTGGCTGACTCCTCCTGTTGGCGATAATACATCGCCTCCAACTCCGCCGGTGGCACGTTGCCGATGGGCTCCAGCAGCCGACGGTGGTTGAACCAGTCCACCCATTCCAGGGTGGCATACTCGACTTCCTCCATGTGTTTCCGGGGACCCCGCCGGTAGATCACCTCGGCCTTGTACAGACCGTTGATCGTCTCGGCCAGCGCATCCAGCACCCGATCCGTCTTGAGCGAGCGCGACACGCGCCAGCCGACGATCCGGCGGGCATACACATCCACGACGAACGCCACATAGACGAAGCCCGTCCAGGTTGCCACGAAGGTGATGTCGGCGACCCAGAGCTGGTTCGGGCGGGTCGCGGTAAACTGCCGGCTCACCCGATCCAGCGCCTTGAGCCGCTCACGTTCCGATGTGGTCAGACCCTCGCGCAACCCCTGGTCACGCTCGGCCTGCCGTACCCATTTCCGAAGCGTCTCCGGCGTACAGCCAATCTTGGCCGCGATGGAGGCCATCGCCGCCCACTGTGAATCATGTTCGCCCTGGTGCTCGAACACCAGGCGAACCGCCCGTTCCCGGACTTCCGGAGAATATCTCGTACTCTTCTTCATGCTCTATCCTCTCAAGAAATAGAGTCTCCGGTAAACCCGGGGCGATTCACCAGGGCGAGCACGTCCCGCTCCACCGGGCTCAGGTTCATGTGCGAGGCCAGCCAGGCGAGGTTGTCGTCCAGCGGCCGGGGCAGGCACAGTGGCGCGTCGGGATCCTCCAGCTCGCGCAACCGCCGCAGGCTGCGCCGGTACAGTACCGGCGGCTCGTCCGGATCGAGGTTATCAACGTCAAGACCATCGATCGGATCCTGCGGCTTCAGAATATTGGCAAGCATGGCCGCCGCATCGCCATCGAAAGAGTGGGCGTGATGGGTCATCCGGCGTTTGAGAAAATGTACTACCAGCCTCAGCAGCCACAATTCTCTCAGGGTTTCCGAGGTGGCAAGCGCCGTGTTGGGCCGCCCGGACCGGAAACAACCCGGCCCCTTTCTTCTGCGGTATGCGTTCATGTCTGTCTCCTCTGTTTCCGACGGAGGGTGGATTCCGCGCCCATTCTGCGCAGGCGACTCCAGGGGCTTTGTTCCTCGCCATTGTCGTGGTTGCCGGGCACCAACACGAAATCGATGTTCCGTTCCCGCGCCAGTCCCGCGATGCGCTTTACGGACTCCAACCACTGCAGGTGCAGTACCGCAGCGGCATCGCCCTGAGCGAGAGCAGCGCCGAGCTGCCGACCGAGCTGCCGACCGAGCTGCAAAGCAGCGAAACGAAGAAAGGTCATAGCCATTGAATTATGCGCTCCCGAGTTGTCTGATTCCGATGTCAGGGCCAATATTGCCTCCCGCAAGTAAAAGCTGTTCCGCTACAAGCAGTGCATCCACAGGCCAGAAAGGTTCCGGCCGTGGCTGGCGCACATGTCTAAACCCCTTGATGGGTCGTGCCGAGAGCACACTGCGCCGCCATGGCGCTGGTATGCCCTCCCACCCGTGGACAGCACCAAGCAAGGCTCCTGCAATGGCGGCATTGGTGTCGGTGTCTCCGCCCCGCCGTACCGTATCCACCAGTGCCGATTCAACACCATTCGCATGAAGCAATTGCCACATTGCATTGTGGAAGGCGGTGAGCACCCAACCGGCGTGTTCCTCATAACTCTCCGGCGGCGTTGTCCTGGACAGTTCGATGCGTTCCTTCAGCGCTTCTGAAACGGGCAATTCCTCGGCCCACCCGGCGATCCGCGCATGCAGATCCTCGGGTGTGACCGGCTGGCGAATGGCCTCGGCGATGGCTCGCACGAAGAGCATCCCGGCATCGCGGCACACGGGGTGCGGATGGGTCAGTGCTGCATCGGTTCTGGCCCATGTCATCAGGGTGGCATCATCGTTCATGGTACTGCCGAAGATCCCGAGTGGACTGATCCGCATGAGCGCCCCATTGGCCTGGCTCGCCCCATTCGGGTTACCGGCAAGCCCTTGTCTGACTGTGGCCCCCATGTCGAAGGGACGGCTATTGCCCCAGGCTCGATATCCTTCGAGCACGGCTTCATGATCGTATTTCCCATCCCTCAGCAGGCAGCGCGCCAGCACCAGAGCCATTTCGGAATCGTCGGTCGGCTGACCGGCCAGGGTGTTCCAGACCGGGCTGGCATGCATTTCTCGCACGCCTTCCGGATGGCTGCGGGCGATACGCCGCGCATTGGCAAATTCGACCTGCGCACCCAACGCGTCGCCACAAATCTGGCCGAGCAGACAGCCTTGGGCACGCGCCAATTGCAGGCTGTCGTGATGGACCTGCCCCGGCGCCGGCCAAGACAGTTTCCAAGGCAAGCCATGGCTTCGATTTGAGGTGGTGAAGATGGCCTGCCAGTCGCGCTCCAGGAGTTCACGGCAGACGGCCGGGGATCCACCAATGACGACGTGACTGTCGGCATTTTTCATGCGCCCAACCCTGTCGTAACGGACGGGCTCGCCCCGCTCATCGAAAAGTTCCATACCGGCGCCAATCAACAGAGCGTGTCCCGCAGCCAGATCCCAGACCACCGGGCCGGCAAGAGACACTCCGGCCACGCCTTCCCCCGCAGCCACCAGTGCCAATCGCAAGGCGATGCTGGACAGACTGAGGTACCGACGAGGCGCCACGCAGGCGAGGTTCGCTGCCGGCTTGCGGTCGGCGCTCTGCGAGACGATCACCACCTGCTCTTCAACCGGTGGCAGCGGCTGTAAATCGACACGCACACCGTCGCGAACCACTGGGCCACCTTCGGCCCAGGCAACAATGGTGCCTTCGTCATCGGGCCAGTTGTGGGCATGAACCACACCCAATACCGGTTGGCCATTGCGCAACAAGGCCACAGAGACAGCCGAACCCCGAAATCCTCGAAGGTAGGCGGACGTGCCGTCATTGGGGTCGACAACCCAGACATGATTCTTTTCATCTCTGCCTGCACGCTGGCCGGTTTCCTCTCCCACATAGCCAAAGGATGGCCAATGGGCTTCAAGGACATTGCGGATCAGGCGTTCCGCCTTTTCATCACAATCTGCGTGATGCGCACCGTGTCCGGAAGCCCCTCCCGGCCGCTGAAAATCGGCGCGCAGCAGATTTCCGGCACCCAGAACCGCCTCAAGCACGGGTTTCCAGCAGCCAAGAGGCTTGGAAGCCTCGACGGTTTGCTCAATAATTTTCTGTTGTTTTTCGTGCATCAATTACCTCATCAGCTATTTCTACCCCAGAATACAGAACGACTGCGACAGTTCATGTCGCATCGAACAGATGATCAGGATATTCCAAAGGAATTGTGCGGATAGAGCCGGCGGAATCCTGCCCGTGCATGGACAGGCTATCTACTGACGTCCCCAGGAGAAGCGCCAACCAATCATCTCCTGAAGTTCGAGCTGCGCGACGGTAGCCGTCTTCCTGCCAGCGCGGCTTCCACCATGTACCTGGCGACTGCGGCTAACCCGCCGGTGGTAGAGATTCCTCCGCGCCATATTACTGTATGCACGGCCGCCGACTTTTACCGTTACAATCACATCCCGAACGATTGCGTCAGCCAAACGATAACCTCAGCAGCAATCCATCGGGCCAGATGCATACCGGATCAAGCGGCATTTGCATCATCTTCCCCCTGTGATTGAATGAATGGCATGAGCAACAGACAGTTCCAAGTCATCAATGGGGGATGGGATCTCTATCTGGAAGAAATAGCCGAATACATCCTGAAACATCCCGCAGCTCCCGAAAACACATCCCTGATCAAGCGATTGGAACCGGCGGGTTATGACACAATCTACCTGATCTGCCATGACGGCAAGATCGTCGACCCCATCTACGCAAAACGCAAGAAATCCCGCCGACATTCAGGGTAAGCCCGATCGCTTCTTGAGCATGTCTCGGGAGCAGGCTGCCCAGGCCTTGGTGAATAGGCTACAATCCAGCGCCTGTCAGCCCACCCGCACGCCATGAGCAAGAGCGCACAACACACACCCATGATGCAGCAGTACCTGCGCATCAAGGCCGAGCACAAGGACCGATTGCTGTTCTATCGGATGGGGGATTTCTATGAACTGTTCTTCGACGACGCGAAACGGGCGGCGCGATTGCTGGACATCACACTGACCGCGCGCGGCAAGTCGGCCGGCGAACCGATCCCGATGGCGGGCATTCCCTACCATGCCGCGGACAACTACCTGGCACGGCTGGTCAGGGCCGGACAATCGGTGGCAATCTGTGAACAGATCGGCGACCCGGCCACCAGCAAGGGACCGGTGGAGCGCCAGGTGGTGCGCATCATCACCCCCGGCACCCTGACCGAGGAATCCCTGCTCGACGAGCGCCAGGAGAATCTGCTGTGCTGCGTTCACCGGCTGCAGGACCGCTGGGGGATCGCGCGGGTCGAGGTCAGCAGCGGCCGTTTCATCTGCAGCGAAGTGGACGACGACAGCCGTCTGCAGACCGAGATTGCACGCATCAATCCGGCGGAACTGCTGCACGCGGAAGACCAGTCCCCGCCGCTGGAGGGACGCTTTCTGGAACGGGCGCACCCTCAGCCGCTATGGTATTTTGACCTCGACAGTTGCACGCGCAGTCTGCGGGCACAATACCAGACACTGGACCTCAAGGGCTTCGGCCTCGCCGACCATCCGGCGATGATCGCCGCAGCCGGATGCCTCCTGCAGTATGTGCAGGAGACCCTGCGCGCCCGTGCTCCGCACCTGCAGCCGGTTCGCATCGAACGCCTTGAAGAACAGTTGCTGATCGACAGCGCCAGCCGACGCAATCTGGAGCTGACCGAAACCCTCTCCGGAGACGGCAACGAAGCGCATACCCTGTTCGCCGTCATCAACCGCTGCGCCGGCGCCATGGGCGCGCGCGAGCTGAAGCGCTGGCTGCTGCAGCCACTTCGTGATCACGAGCGTATCCGCGCGCGCCATCGGGCGATCGGAGTATTGCTGGAGAACGGACGCGCCGAGGACCTGTCCATTGGCCTCCGCTCCATCGCCGACATCGAACGCATCAACAGCCGCATTGCCCTCAAATCGGCCCGCCCGCGGGACCTCACGGCCTTGCGCAACAGCCTGCGCGCACTGCCCGACCTGCATGACGGGTTGGCCGGCTGTGACGGCCTGCTCGGTGAACTGCGCGCGTCCATCGCCCCGTTGCCCCAGACCCTCGACCTGCTGGAACGGGCGATCATCGATGAACCGCCAGTGCTGATCCGTGACGGCGGCGTCATCGCGCCCGGTTATGACGAAGCACTCGATGAGTTGCGCGCGCTGAGCCAGAATGCCGATCAATTCCTGCTCGATCTTGAAACCCGCGAACAGCAGCGCACCGGCATCGCGGCACTGAAGGTGGCCTACAACCGGGTGCACGGCTACTACATCGAAATCGGCAAGACCCATGCCGACAAGGTGCCCGACGATTACACCCGCCGCCAGACCCTGAAGGCCGTCGAACGCTACATCACGCCCGAATTGAAGCGTTTCGAGGATCAGGTGCTGTCGGCCCGCGAGCGGGCACTGGCACGCGAGAAACAACTGTATGACGCCCTGCTCGAACGGCTGGCTGCCGACGGCGCCGCGCTGCAGACCACGGCCAGCGCGCTGGCCCGACTCGACTGCCTGACCAGCCTGGCGCTGACCGCCGAGGCCTGCCGCTGGAACGCGCCGCGTATGGTCGATACGCCGTGTCTGGACATCCGCGGCGGGCGCCATCCGGTCATCGAGCAGGTGCAGGAGGAACCGTTCATCGCCAACGATGTGCGGTTCGACGAACGCACCCGCATGCTGCTGATCACCGGCCCCAACATGGGCGGCAAATCCACCTACATGCGGCAGACCGCGCTGATCGTGATTCTCGCCTGCATTGGCAGTTTCGTGCCGGCCGACAGCGCCGAGATCGGCCCCATCGACCAGGTCTTCACCCGCATCGGCGCCAGTGACGACCTCAGCAGCGGCCGCTCCACCTTCATGGTCGAAATGACCGAAGCCGCGAACATCCTCAACAATGCCACCGCCGACAGCCTGGTGCTGATGGACGAGATCGGCCGCGGCACCAGCACCTTCGACGGCCTGGCGCTGGCCTGGGCCTGCGCCCGCGAACTGGCCGAGAACAGCCGTGCGATGACGCTGTTCGCCACGCATTATTTCGAACTGACACGGCTGGCCGACGACATCGACAGTCTGCACAACTGCCATCTGGACGCGGTCGAGCACGGCGAGCGCATCGTGTTCCTGCACCGCGTCAAACCGGGCCCCGCCAGCCAGAGCTACGGACTGCAGGTGGCGCGGCTGGCCGGTATCCCCGAAGCCGTCATCCGCCGCGCGCGGCGCAAGCTGGAAGAGCTGGAGCAACAGGCACTGGATGCCGCGCCGCAACTGGACCTGTTTGCACCCCCAACGGCCGAGACGGCAACGGCACCGCCGCCACACCCGGCCATCGAGGCGCTGGAAACCCTCGATGTGGACGGGCTCAGCCCGCGTCAGGCGCTGGAAACCCTGTACCGCCTCAAGGACAGCCTGTGAACGGCCGATCGCCCCTGCCGATCGAAATACACCGGCCGGTGACCTGGCCCGGCCAGAACGCCCTGCAATGTCTGAGTCCGGGATGCCCGCTGGACGAGGATGCGCTGCGCGCCTGTTTCACCCATGGCGCGGTCTGGTGGCAGACCGGCGGCAAACCGAAACGCCTGCGCGATCCGCAGCAAGCGGTCAAGCCTGGACACCGGTTGCACCTCTACTGCAATCCCTCCACCCTCGCACCCTGCCCTTTCAGACCGGTCCTGGTAACCGACTTCGGCCGCTACAGCGCCTGGGACAAGCCGGCCGGCATGTTCAGCCAGGGCAGCAAATGGGGCGACCACTGGACCCTGCAACGCTGGGTAAAGATGCATGTCTGGCCGGATCGCGAGGCGCTCAGCGTGCACCGACTCGACCGGTACACCCGCGGGCTGATGCTGGTCGCCCACGACGCCGAGGCCAACGCCGCGCTGCACCGTCTGTTCGAGCAGGGCCGGGTGGCCAAGACCTACCACGCCCGGGTCCGCGGCGGCATGAAGCCGGGAGAAGAGCGGCGCATCGACGCCCCGATCGACGGCCGCGCCGCCGAGTCGTGGCTGCGTGTGCTCGACAGTGACGGCCAGACCAGCCGTGTCGAGATCCACCCCGAAACCGGACGCAAGCACCAGATCCGCCGCCATCTGGCCGGGATCGGCCACCCGGTACTGAACGACCGCGCCTATGGAACTGCGCTCCATGATGGCGACCTGGCGCTGCAGGCCGTGCAACTGACCTTCGACGACCCCTTCGACGGACAGCCGCGCTGCATCGCTCTGCCCGATACGGAATTGACCTGAATCGGCGCGCCACCGAACCAACTTGGTTATAATCGGCCTGAATCACAGCCGGAGAGCACCGCCATGACCTTTGTCGTTCTGGAAAACTGCATCAAGTGCAAATACACCGACTGCGTCGATGTGTGCCCGGTGGACTGCTTCCACGAAGGCCCGAACTTCCTCGTCATCGACCCGGACGAATGCATCGACTGCACCCTCTGCGAGCCGGAATGCCCGGCCGAGGCCATCGTCTCCGAAGACGATCTGCCACCGGATCAGGAGCAGTTCCTGGCACTCAACGAGGAGTTGTCACAGATCTGGCCGGTGATCACCACCAAGAAGGATCCGCTGCCCGACGCCGACGAGTGGAACGGCGTGCCGGACAAACTCAAATACCTCGAACGCTGAAAAAACGGCTATATACAGGGAAGCAACCACAACAACAGGAACCGAATCATGGCAAAGATCCTGGCGGTCGACGACATGCGCAGCATGCGTGAACTGGTCAAGTCGGTACTGGAAAAACGCGGCCACGAAGTGCAGATCTGCGAAGACGGGGAAGCCGCCCTGGCCCTCGCCCGCTCAGAGACCGTGGACCTGGTCATCTCCGACATCAACATGCCGAACCGCGACGGCATCTCGCTGGTGCAGGCTCTGCGCGCCCTGCCCGACTATGCGCGGGTGCCGATCCTGATGCTCACCACCGAGGATGCCGGCGAGGTCAAGAACCGTGCCCGCGCCGCCGGCGCCAACGGCTGGATACAAAAGCCCTTCAACCCGGACCGCCTGATCAACGCAGTGGACAAGACGCTGGCGAAAAAATAGCATGTACGGGCATAACAATAACTCTCAGGGACCGACATGGGCATACACACCACACCCGCCTGCAAGTATGAATCCTTCAACGCGCTGATCCGCATCAACGAACCGGAGCTGCTGCACCAGGTCTTTCTCGGCCAGCTGGACCCCGGCCAGCCCACACCCCGTGTGGAACTGTTCGAACGCCAGCAGGGCGGCCCCTGGCGCAGCCTGCACGCCAACGGCAGCCGCCACAACGGCGTCCCCGACCGGCATGCCCGTTACCTCGACCGCCTGTCCCGGCAACAGGAGCAGGACTGGCGCTACGACAACGGCAGCAGCGGCTGGTATGCCGTCTACAAGCCCTGCAGTCACCGCCAGTACGCCATGTTCTTCGCCCCCGCCGGCGCACATATCGATGAAGACTATGTGCAACTGCTGTTCAGCTTCTACTGCCACCAGTTCACCAGCATCGAGGGCGTGTACCGCGACAGCCTGACCGGGCTCTACAACCGGCGGGCCTTCGACCAGCGCATGGCGGCCCTGATCGAACACAGCCGCCACCCGGCCCGGCGCAGCCGCGCCTCTCAGCCCGCGGTCTTCGCGCTGCTCGACATCGATCACTTCAAGGAAGTCAACGACCGCTACGGCCATGTGCAAGGCGACGAGATGCTGACCCAGCTGGCCTGCATGATGAGCGACTCCTTCCGTGAATACGACCTGCTGTTCCGCTACGGTGGCGAGGAATTTGCGCTGGTGCTGATGGACATGGACGAAAGCCTGAGCCAGGCGGCGCTGGAGCGCTTTCGCCGCCGCGTCGAGGAGACCGAATTCGTCAACGGCCAGAGGATGACGGTGAGCATCGGCTACTGCCGGTTCGAGCCGGAACACGGCATCAGAGGGTTGATCGAGCGCGCCGACAAGGCCTTGTATGCCGGCAAGCGCGGTGGCCGCAACCAGGTTCGGCGCTACCCGCTGTCCTGAGGATCCTCAGTCCTCGAAGAACTTGCTGACCACCGGGCAGAAGTGCTCGCGATCGACCAGGAAGGCATCGTGGCCGTTGATCGAATCGATGGACGCGAACTCGACACAACGCCCCGCCTTGATCAACCCCTCGGCAATCTCCTGCTGCTGACCCACCGGGAACAGGATATCGGTGGTCACCCCGATCACCAGCGCCTTCTTGACCAGAATGCGCGCCAGACCGGCATTCACCGAGCCGCCGTGGTCGGCCACATCGAACCAGTCCATGGCCCGTGACAGATAGAGGTAACTGTTCGCGTCGAAATTGCCGACGAACTTGCGCGCGTTGTAATCGAGATAGGACTCCACCTCGAACTCGATCTCGAAAGGTACGCCCTTGCGGCGCTCCTTCTTCACACGGGCGCGGTCGAAACGCTGATGCCATTCCTCCGCCGCCCGGTAGGATACCAGGCCCAGCTTGCGCGCCAGCAACATGCCGCTTTCCGGCTCCTGCTCCGGATCATAATGGCCCCCCTTCCAGTTCGGGTCGCAGCGGATGATCTCGCGCTGCAGGGAACGGATGGCGATGGCGAAGGGCAGCGAGCGGCAGGCGGCCGAAATCACCATCAGGTAATCCACCTCGTCCGGGTACTGCAGGGCATAGGCCAGCGCGCTCATGCCGCCCATCGACGGACCAATGACGGTATGCAGGTGATCGATGCCCAGTTCATGCAGCAGGTGGTGCCCGGCCTTGGCGATGTCCTCGATGGTCAGTTCCGGGAAATCCAGCCCGTAGGGCTTGCCGGTGGCCGGATTGATGGACTCGGGCCCGGTGGAACCGAAACAGCCCCCCAGCGAATTGACGCAGAGCACAAAGAAGCGGTCGGTATCGATGGCCTTGCCGGGACCGATCATGAATTCCCACCAGCCGGGACGCGGGTCCAGATCCGACGAGGCGGCGTGGGCGCTGGCCGAAAGGCCGGTGAAGATCAGGATCGCATTGTCCTTGTTGGGCGACAGCTCGCCCCAGGATTCGTAGGCGATGGTCACCTCGGGCAGGCGGCCGCCCCGGCGCATGACGAAATCGCTGGTGCCATAGTCGCCGATCAGGGTCTGGTAACGGGTGGCCGCGGTGACGCCGCGGTGGGTGCGCGACGGGTGCAGCTGGCGGATTTCGGCCTGTTCGCTCATCGCCGGATCAGCTCGAGATCTCCAGCATCCGGTCCAGCGCCACGCGGGCACTGGCGGCGGTGGCTTCGGGCACGCGGATGGCGTTCACCACATGCCCCTCGACCAGGTTTTCCAGCGTCCAGGCCAGGTGTTGCGGATCGATGCGGAACATGGTCGAGCACATGCACACCGTCGGTGACATGAACTGCACCGTCTTGCCTTCAGCCTTCATCTCGTTGTGCAACCGGTTGACCAGATTCAACTCGGTGCCCACAAGCCAGTGGGTGCCGGGGGCCGAGTCGCGGATGGTCTGGATGATGAATTCGGTGGAACCGACGAAATCGGAAGCCTGGCAGACCTCAAAGCTGCTCTCCGGGTGGGAGATGACCTTTCCCTCCGGATGCTCGGCGCGGAATTGCTCGATCTGCACCGGCTTGAACATCTGGTGCACCGAACAGAAACCTTTCCACAGGATCATTCTGGCATCGCGGATCTGCTGCTCGGTGAGCCCGCCCATCGGCCGGTCGTAGTCCCAGACCACCATCTGCTCCAGCGGGATATCCATGCGCACGCCGGTATTGCGCCCGAGGTGCTGATCCGGGAAGAACAGCACCTTGTCGCGCCGGGAGAAGGACCATTCGAGGATGGTGCGGGCATTGGTGGAGGTACAGACCACGCCCCCGTGATCGCCGCAGAAGGCCTTCAGATTGGCATCGGAATTGATGTAGGTGACCGGGGTCACCTCGGTGTCCGGGTCCAGCACCTGCCCGAGTTCTTCCCAGGCCCGCTGTACCTTGTCGAGGTCAGCCATGTCGGCCATCGAGCAGCCGGCGGAAAGGTCGGGCAGGATCGCGGTCTGCTCCGGCCGTGACAGGATGTCGGCCACCTCGGCCATGAAGTGCACGCCGCAGAACACGATGAATTCGGCCTTCGAGCGGGCCGCCTCGCGCGACAGCTTGAGCGAGTCGCCGGAGAAATCGGCGTGCTCGAACACTTCGTCGCGCTGGTAATGGTGGCCGAGAATCACCAGCCGCTCGCCCAAGGTCTGCTTGGCGGCGATGATGCGCTCCCGGCACTCGGCGTCACTGAGGTTGGCGTAGGGATTGAGTTCGATCGGGTTGGCGGCCATGATGCGTCTCGTCAGTATCAGGATTCACTTATGTTAATGCAAAGCGGCCGTCCTGTCCTCCCCGCGCCGGGCAGTCATTGACCCGGAAAGGAGGTTGCCGGGTCAATCGCCCTCGGCCACCGGCTTGCGCACGCGGATCGACAGCTCCCTGAGCTGCTGTTCCGATACTTCCGAGGGCGCCTGGGTCAGCAGGCAGGCCGCAGTCTGGGTCTTCGGGAAGGCCATCACATCGCGGATCGACTGTGCGCCGCTCATCAGCATCACCAGACGGTCGAGCCCGAAGGCGATGCCGCCGTGAGGTGGGCAACCGTATTTCAAAGCGGTCAGCAGGAAGCCGAATTTGTTCTCTGCCTCCTGCTCGTCGATGCCCAGCAGTTCCAGCACCTTTTGCTGCATGTCCATGCGGTGGATACGGATCGAGCCGCCGCCCAGTTCGGTGCCGTTGAGCACCATGTCGTAGGCGCGCGACAGCATGTCGCCCGGGTTGGCGGCCAGTTCCGCCGGATCCTCGGTGGCCGGCGCGGTGAAGGGGTGGTGCAGCGCCGTGTAGCGGCCCTCGCGCTCGTCGTATTCGAACATCGGGAAATCCACCACCCACAGGAAGCGCCAGCCCTCTTCCACCAGCCCCAGGTCGTGACCCAGCTGCACCCGCAGCGCGCCAAGGGATTCGTTGACCACCTTTGCCTTGTCGGCACCGAAGAAGATCAGGTCGCCGGACTCGGCTCCGGTGCGCTCGAGGATACCGGCAATGGCCTCATCGGGCAGGAATTTGAGGATCGGCGACTGCAGGCCGTCGCGGCCCTGGCTGACATCGTTACACTTGATGTAGGCCAGCCCTCGGGCACCGTAGCGGCCGACGAATTTCGTGTAGTCGTCGATCTCCTTGCGCGTCAGGCGATTGCCGTCGGGCACACGCAGCGCGGCCACGCGCCCGCGCGGATCGTTGGCGGGGCCTGAGAACACCTTGAATTCCACATCGCTGAGCAAATCGGAGATGCTCACCAGCTCCAGCGGAATGCGCAGATCCGGCTTGTCCGAGCCATAGCGTTCCATGGCCTCTGCATAGCTCATGCGCGCGAACGGCAGGCTCACCTCGACGCCGAGCAGGTCACCGAAAAGCGCCTGCATCAGCCGTTCCTGGATCTCCATGATCTGTTCCTCGTCCATGAACGAGGTCTCGATGTCGAGCTGGGTGAACTCCGGCTGACGGTCGGCACGCAGGTCTTCATCCCGGAAGCAGCGCACGATCTGGTAGTAGCGATCCATGCCGGACATCATCAGCAGCTGCTTGAACAGCTGCGGCGATTGCGGCAGGGCAAAAAACTGCCCCGGATGGGTACGGCTGGGCACCAGGTAGTCGCGCGCGCCCTCCGGGGTGGCGCGGGTCAGCATCGGGGTTTCGATGTCCATGAAGCCTTCGCCCTCGAGGAATTCGCGCATCCGGTGGGTGACCCGAGCGCGCAGCCGCATGCGCTCCAGCATTTCCGGCTTGCGCAGATCGATGTAGCGGTACTTCAGGCGCAAATCCTCGTGCACCTCGTCATCGAGCTGGAACGGCGGTGTCTCGGAGGCGTTGAGGATCTCCAGCTTCAGCGACAGCAGCTCGATTTCGCCGGTGGGCATGTTCGGGTTGGTGGTACCCTCAGGGCGCGTGCGGACGCGACCGGTGACGCGAATGACGAACTCGTTGCGCAGGCGCTCGGCGTCGGCGAACATCGCCGGATCGTCGGGATCGAACACCACCTGCAGCAGCCCTTCGCGATCGCGCAGATCGACGAAGATGACACCGCCGTGGTCACGCCGGCGATTGACCCAGCCGCAGACCGTCACTTCCTGGTCGATATGGGCCGAGTTGAGTTCACCACAATAATGGGTACGCATGAGACACCTGTTCGTCACTGAATTTTGAAGGGCGGCAATAGTAGCCTAAAGCGGGGCACCGGAAAAGGCGAAAACAAGGCCCCGCGCGGGATGCGGGGGCCTGCGGGACGGGCGTTCTGACCGGATGCGGCAGCGGCGATCAGCCGCAGCCGCAGGAACCGGCGCAGCAACTGGAGGCGGGCTTGGATTCGGAAGATGCGCTGCCGCTGTCGCCCTTGTCGGCGATGTTGCGCTTGTTGCCGGACTTGAAGTCGGTTTCGTACCAGCCGGAACCGCTGAGTCGGAATCCGGGGGCGGAGATCTGCTTGCTCAGCGCCGGCTTGCCGCATTCGGGACAATCGGTCAAAGGCGCATCACTGAGCTTCTGCAGGGCTTCCAGCTGATGGCCGCAGTCATCACAACGGTATTCATAGATGGGCATGGCACTCCTCGGTTGATTCCTAAGCGAAATAATATTAGCAAACTATCATATAGGGGCATTCAGCAACAGTTCAAGCCGACAGACGACGCCGGCTTGGGTATCATCCCCTGCATGACCACAAACCGTAACATCCTCATCACCGGCTGCTCCAGCGGCATCGGCCATTGCGTGGCGCATGGCCTCAAGGCCCGTGGACACCGGGTCATCGCTTCCTGCCGCAAGCCGGAGGATGTGCAGCGCCTGTCCGACGAAGGGCTGGAATGCATCCGCCTGGACCTGGACGACAGCGCCAGCATCCAGGAAGCGGTCCGCGAGGCCCTCGATCGTTGCGACGGACGGATCGACGCACTTTTCAACAATGGCGCCTTTGGCCTTGCCGGCGCGGTGGAAGACCTCTCGCGCGACGCGCTGCGCGCCCAGTTCGAAACCAATGTGCTGGGCTGGCTGGAACTGACCAATCTTCTGCTGCCGGTGATGCGCGCCCAGGGCCACGGCCGCATCATCCAGAACTCCTCGGTGCTCGGCTTCGTCGCCTTGCCCTACCGTGGCGCCTATGTGGCCAGCAAATTCGCCATCGAAGGGCTCAGCGATACCCTGCGTCTGGAGCTGGCCGGCAGCGGAGTGGATGTCAGCCTGATCGAGCCCGGCCCCATCGAGAGCCGTTTTCGCGAGAACGCGGAACGCGCCTTCCGCCGCTGGATCCGCCGCGAGGGCAGCGCCCATGCCCGAGCCTACGATGCGATGGAGGCCCGACTGAAGAAAAAAGGTCACGCCACCCGCTTCACCCTGCCGCCGGAAGCGGTGCTGGACAAGGTCATTCACGCCCTGGAATCGCCTCGTCCGCGGCCACGCTATTATGTGACCTTCCCCACCTACCTGTTCGGCACCCTCAAGCGGGTGTTGTCCACCCGCATGACCGACCGCCTGCTGCTGCGGGTCTCCGGCGGCGGCGCGCGATGAACATCCGTATCGATGAAGAAGCCGGGCTCCGGGCGTTGCGCTTCGAAGGGGACGGAGACGCCATCCAGAGCCTGATCGATCCGCTGCAGCCGCAGCGGCTGGTGATGGAAAACCTTCAGTACCTGATGAGCCTGCTGCTGTTCATCCCGCCACCACAGCGAATCCTGCTGCTCGGTGTCGGCGCCGGCGCGTTGCTGCACTTCCTGCGCCACCATTACCCGCACAGCCGTATCACCGGGGTCGACAATGACGCCGCGCTGATCGAGCATGCGCAGCAGGAACTGGGGTTGCCGCGGGCCGACGCGCGGCTGGACTATGCCATCACCGATGCGCGGGATTTCCTTGCCGACGGTACCGACCGCTTTGACCTGATCGTCACCGACATCTTCACCGGACCGCAGTCACCTCCCTGGGTGATTTCCGGCGAATTCATCCGTGCGGTACAGCAGCGGCTGAGCCCGACCGGGGCGGCGGGCTGGAACCTGCTGATCGGGGGACGGCGTTCGTTCGAGCACTACTACCGTGGCCTGCGCCGTTGCTTCCGCCAGCAGACCCTGTGTCTGGAGCACGAGGACCACGAGAACCTGCTGGCCATGGGGTTCAATTTCGAGGTCAAACCGCTGCCGATGGAACAGCGCCTGCGGCAGGCCGCCGAACTGGGCGCGCGGCTGGAGCTGCCGCTGACCGATGCGCTGGCCGCCATCTACCGCATCAATCCGGTCGGCCAGGGGGTGATCTGAGCTACTGGTTCTTGCCGCCGCCCTCGCAGGGCGGTGATTCCGCCACCTTGCCCGCCTTGTCGAACCATTCCGCCGGGGTCAGGGTATGCAGGGCCAGGGCATGGATGCGCTTCAGCTCGTCCTTCAGCGCTTCATTAACCAGGCGGTGCCGCTTGATCAGCATCAGTCCCTCGAAGCGCGGGCTGACGACGGTCACCTTCCAATGGGACTGGGCGTCCGGCGGCACATTGTGCATGTGGGTTTCGTTTTCCACCTGAAGAAACTCGGGTTCCAGCGCCGCTTCGAGTTTCTGTTCGATCTGTTGCTGCATGTTCATGGGTTTCACATCAATCCGGCCAAGGTATCGCGCGCATCCTCCATGGTCTGGAAGCGTTCGTCAATATTCGCCGCCATCATCTTCTGTACCCACATGCTGATACCGACCGGAATGTCCAGGTCGAGGCGGTGCAGCGGCGTGGCCTTGCCCTCGATGTGCTGATAGAGCAGGGACATCGGCTCGCCCTTGTAGGGCAGACTGCCGCTGAACATGGCGTAGGCGATGATGCCCAACGCATAGATGTCACTGCGGTGATCCGCATCCTCGCCGCGCGCCCGTTCCGGTGACAGATAGGCCGGTGTACCGATGATCATTCCGGTCTTGGTCAGCGTCATCTCGTGCTCAGAGGTGGCCGAGGCGATGCCGAAATCCACCACCTTGGCCAGATCGCGGTCATTGACCAGAATGTTGCTCGGCTTGATGTCGCGGTGGATGACCTGCTGGCGGTGCGCTTCCCACAGCCCGTCGCAGACCTGGTGCAGTATCTTCAGCGAGCGGTCGGTATTCAGGGTTTTCTGCTTCAGCAACTGATCCAGCCCGATGCTCTCGAAATACTCCATCGAGATCGCGGCCAGGCCGTCCTTGATCAGAAAATCGTGGATACGGATCACATTGGGGTGGCTGATCTTGCGCGAATACTTGAGCTCGCGCAGGAAGCGCTCGCGGGCCTTGCCGTCGGCGGTCAGTTCCGGGTGCATGAACTTGAGAATCAGCTGTTCGCCGACCGCTTCGTCGTTGACCAGCATGACCCGACCCATGGCGCCCCGGCCGATCTCGCGCACGATGTGGAAGCGGTCCATCCAGCGATCGCCGGGCTTGAGTTCCTCGATGTTCTGGAAGCTGACCACCTGGGTCTTGTCCAGCGCACCGGGCTGATCCGGGGCCGGGGTTTCCTGGGACTGGCTGGCCCGTTGCGCCTGCTGTTCCTCGATCTTCAACAGGCGGGTTTCGAACAGGTTGTCCTCGTCGAGCTTGAGCCGCGGCAGACCGAAACGCTCGGTCAGCCCTTCCACCACCTCGCGGGCGGTGTCGCGTACCGTGGCCTGCAGCCGGGGTGTTGCCTTGATGATCACGCTCCGCAGCTTGTCCGCGTGCTTCTCGGTGGCGATGGCATCGGCGGTCATCAGTGCCTCGCGCTGGATCGCTGCCTCCTTCGACTTGAGCGCCCTGACCGCGATCTCCAGCCCCTTGCTGAACCCCAGATCGCGCACCGCCTTGAGCACGGCGATGGTGGATTCCGGATAGCGGGCCTGGACCTGGGCCAGCAGCGTCAGGGCCGACACATTGGCACTGCCACCCACCTGGGTGATGGCCCGCTCGCGCACCTGCCAGTCCTTGTGGAACAGGGCTTCGCTGATGCTGGTCAGGTCGGAAGTCTGAACGCTGCGGCTGGCGGCCAGTTGATCCGCGGCACCGCGGACGAACTCGTTGCCGTGTTCGAGCAGGTCGCTGGCGGCCTCGAAAAGGGCCTCATCGCCACTATTGAGCAGGCATTTGAGGGCCTGGTCGCGCCCCCACCACTCCTGCTCGGAGAGGGCCTT
>JALSKD010000089.1 GCA_026989015.1 Gammaproteobacteria bacterium | reverse complement strand
CTGGGCCAGGAGATCATGCTGTCGATCAACCGCGCGGCGGTGGTCAATCCGGTCAATCTGGTCGCCACCACACTGCTGGCCACGCCACGGCAAAGCATCGACGCGCGGGAACTGATCGACCAGTGCGGGCTGTATCACGAACTCATCGAACAACTGCCGTCTCTGGCCAGCATCCAGCTCCAGGACCGGGTGGACAGCGCCGAACTGCAGCGCATCGAGCAACAGGGGCTGATGCACATCCGTCCGCACCCGCTCGGCGACATCGTCTACCTCAAGCCCGAGGACGCGGTGTTGATGAGCTACTACCGCAACAACAGCCTGCTCACGCTGATCATCCCGTCACTGCTGGCCTGCTGCTTCACCAACGCACGGGCGCTCAAGCCCGCCCGGCTGCGCAACATCCTGCATTATGTCTATCCGTTTCTGGCCGCCGAATGGCAATTGCCCTGGGACCGGGACGCACTGGACCGCTTCATCGACGAGATCATCGGCTTTCTGCTCGACAGGGGGCTGCTGATCGACCGCAGCGGTAAGCTGCGGCGCCCCGACCGCAGCGACAGCCACTACCTGTTGCTGATCCGCCTCGGCGCCATCATCCAGCCGGTGCTGGAACGCTATTACATGACCTTCGCCATCCTCTGGGAACACGGCAACCGGCCCATCGGCGAGGCAGAACTGGAACAGCGCTGCCATCTGGTGGCACAGAAAATCTCGATGATCTACGGCAACAATTCCCCGGATTTCTTCGACCGCCAGCTGTTCCGGCATTTCATTCAGAGCCTGTCGCGACTGGGTTTCATCGACCGCAACGACGACGGGCAACTGCGCCTGAGCCAGGATCTGGAAGGCGTCAATATCGACATCCGCCTGCTGCTGAGCCTGGAAGTGCGCAGCACCATCCTGCAACTGCTGCGCAGCAATCAGCCCTCGAACGGCGGCAGCGACTGAACCTCGGCAATGTCCCGGCTGCCGGTCATCGCCATCAGCAGGCGATCCAGTCCCAGCGCCACACCGGAACAGGACGGCAGCCCCTGCTCCAGGGCGGCAAGAAAGGCCTCATCGAGCGGGTACACCGGCAGGCCGCGGCGGGCGCGCTCCGCGTTATCGGCCGCGAAGCGCGCACGCTGCTCCGCGGCATCGGTCAGCTCGCCAAAGCCATTGGCCAGTTCCAGATCACCGAAATACAGCTCGAAACGCTCCGCCAGCCGCGGATCATCCGCCTTGAGGCGCGCCAGCGCGGCCTGGCTGGCCGGGTAATCGTGGATGAAGACAAACCCTTCCAGCGCGGGCGCCACGACAACACTCATCAACAGATCCAGGCAGTCGTCCCGCGACAGTGCGCTGCCATTGATGCCGGCAGCGGCCTCAGCAGAGGCCTTGCGCAGCCGCTCCAGCGGCGCATCCAGCGGGTTCAGACCGGCATGACGCTCGAAGGCCTCGACATAAGCCAACCGCTCGAGCCGGCCGGCCTGCGGCCACAGATGCCGGATCAGCGCCTCGACCTGATCCATCAATTGCCGGTAGTCCAGCCCCACCGCGTACCATTCCAGCAACAGAAACTCGGCGCGGTGCCGCCGCCCCTGTTCCTCGTCGCGAAAGGCATGGGCGATCTGGTAGATCGACCCGCTGCCGGCGGCCAACAGCCGCTTCATCGCAAACTCCGGCGAAGTCTGCAGGTAGCAGCATCGACCGTTGACCCGCGCCTCCACCGATTGGACCTGCGGGTCGGGGTTGGTCGCCGCATCGAGCAGCGGCGTGTCCACCTCGAGAAAACCGAGACCATCGAAAAAAGCCCGGATGCCTTGCAGCATCCGGGCTTTCTGGACCAGGCGTTGAGGCGCGGTCACCCCGGCCATCCTTCAGTTCTTGACACGCCCCATGTATTCGCCGCTGCGGGTATCGACCTTGACGACCTCGCCTTCCTCGAGGAACAGTGGCACCTTGACCACGGCGCCGGTTTCCAGCTTGGCGGGCTTCGTGCCGCCCTGGGCGGTATCGCCCCGCAGGCCGGGATCGGTCTCGACGACTTCCAGCTCCACGAAATTGGGCGGGGTGACGGAGATCGGCGCGCCGTTGTAGAGGGTCACCTCGCACATATCCTGTGCCTTGAGCCATTTGGCGGCATCACCCACCGCGGCGGCATCGGCGGCATGTTGCTCGAAGGTATCCGGTACCATGAAGTGGTAGAATTCGCCGTCGTTGTAGAGGTACTGCATCTCGGTGTCCATGACATCGGCGGCTTCCAGGGTCTCGCCGGACTTGTAGGTCTTCTCCAGCACGCGTCCGGTCTTGAGGTTGCGGATCTTGACGCGATTGAAGGCCTGGCCCTTGCCCGGCTTGACGAACTCGTTCTCGATGATCGCGCAGGGGTCGCCATCGACCATCACCTTCAGGCCGCTGCGGAATTCGTTGGTGCTGTAACTTGCCATGTTTCTCTCGAGGTTGACTGCAAAATGCCGATGATACCGGATTCCCCTGCCGCTGCCCAAGCCCCGGAAGACTGGCAGCAGGCGCTGACCGCGGGCTTTCGCCGCGTCGACGCACTGCTCGCCCATTGCGCCATCGATCCGACGCAGGTGGATGCAGACCCCGACAGCCCCTTCCCACTGCGCGTGACCCGTCACTATGCCGACCTGATCGAGAAGGGCAACCCGCGCGATCCGCTGCTGCTGCAGGTGCTGCCCGAAGCCCGCGAGGCGCTGGACATAGCCGGCTATGGTACGGATCCGGTCGGCGACCGCGACGCCGAAGCGGCTCCGGGGCTGATCCACAAATACCCGGGGCGGGTGCTGCTCACCCTGACCGGTGCCTGCGCCATCCATTGCCGTTACTGCTTCCGCCGCCATTA
>JALSKD010000088.1 GCA_026989015.1 Gammaproteobacteria bacterium | reverse complement strand
GCAACTGCTCCAGTTCACGCAGCAGTTTCGCAACCTGAATGCGCAGTTGCTGGTACTGGTGGCGGATGTGCACATTGGGCGAGTGGCCATAGCGGATCAGGTTTTTCTGCAGGTGCTTGACCGCCTTGATGGCATCGACCATCGCCTGGGCGGCCCTGCGCAGCCAGTGTATCTCACCCGATTGTTCCATTTCCCAACCGAATGAGGCCCGGCTGATGTACGCGATAATGGCCGAATAGATGCTCTTGATCTTGATATCGTAATAGCGATCGAAATCGAAGCTGTCATCCACCGGATGGCGCGCCACCAGTTCCTCCAGCGGCCGGCCTGATTCGAGCAGTTCATCGCGCGGCAGGCGCAAGCCGTGGGCGATGATGTCCAGCGTATTGTCCCACAGATGCAGGGTTTCCTTGCGCACCGCCTCGGTGGCCGTATCGGGAAAACCGATACTGGATTCGAGCAGATAACGGGGCTGCTGCCGGGACGGCTGGCGCGCCGGTATCAATCGTTTCAGCCAGGCCACCAGCCGGCCGATCCAGGGCAACATCAGCACAATACCGATCAGGTTGAACAGGCTGTGGAACACCGCCAGCTTGAGCAGATAGTCAGTGGCCGATATGCCCAGCCACTGACTGACGACATCGACCACTCGCATCAACGGGTGGATAAAGGCAATCGCCACCGCGCCGGTCAACAGATTGAACACCAGGTGCGCCACCGCAAGGCGTTTGCCTTCCTCATTGGCGCTGAAGGAGCCGATGATGGCCGTCACCGTGGTGCCGATATTGGCGCCAATGGCGAGGGCCAGGGCATTGTCGTAACTGACCTGCCCGCCCGCCAGCGCTGTGATGGTCAGCACCAGCGTGGCATGACTGGACTGCATGATCACGGTAGCCAGTACCCCGAACAGGGTATAGAGCAGCAAGCCTGCCAGACCCGGAAGGCTGTAGCGGGTCAGATCCAGAGTGCTCTTGAAGGCCTCAAATCCGTCCTTCATGTACTGGATGCCCAGCAGCAGAAAGCCCAGCCCGGCCAGGATGTAACCCGCCCCTTTGAACAATTTCGGCTTCTGGAAGATGAGCAGGGTGCCGAACACCAGCATCGGCATCGCATAGGCCGATATCTTCACCTTGAACCCGAAACCGGCGATCAGCCAGGCTCCGGTAGTGGTACCCAGATTGGCGCCGAAGATGATACCTATGCCCTGTTCCAGCCCGATCAGGCCGGCGCTGAGGAATGAGATGGTGATCACCGAGACCAGCGAACTGGACTGCATCAGGCTGGTGGAGACGGCACCAAAGCCGATGCTCTTCCACAGGCGGTCGGTGGATTTTTGCAGAATGCCCTCGAGCAGTCCGCCGGTGAAGGATTTGAACCCGTTCTCCAGCGAAAGCATGCCGAACAGAAAGATCGCCACACCGGCGGCGATGACCTTGAAGTCGGGGCTGATCCAGAAGCCCCAGCCCAGCACGATGACGATCGACGGCAGCAGGATGCGACGGAACATGGCCGACTGCCGCCCTCAGGAATTCATTGGCTCAGTCGGCGAGAACCGTGCGGTTGCGTCCCAGACTCTTGGCCCGGTACAGGGCCTTGTCGCAACGACCGACCAGATCATCGGCCTGCTCGCCCTTTCGGTGGCAGGCCACGCCCAGCGAGATGGTGACCTGGCCAATCTGCTGCCCGGTCTTGACATGCTTGAGCCGCAGCTTCTCGATGCCCTTGCGCAGGTTTTCGGCTACCGAGAAAGCGCCGGTGATCGGCGTGTCACGCAACAGCACGGCAAACTCCTCGCCACCGTAACGCGCCAGGAAATCGTTGCCGCGCATGAACTTGTGCAACATCTTGGCCACACCCACCAAGACCTTGTCGCCCACCAGGTGGCCGTGGGTGTCGTTGATGTTCTTGAAATGATCGATATCGATCATCAGCAGGCAGAAGCCCCCATCGCCTTCATTGGAACCGCCAATGGCCTCCTTCAACGCCTCATCGAAGCCGCGCCGATTGTTGAGGCCGGTCAGTGCATCCATCGTCGCCTGACGGCGGGCATTGAAGAGTTCGTCCTTGAGCTGTTCGATCTCCTGGGTGGTATCCAGCAGCGTGCTTTCGAACTGCCTGGCCTGGTCCACCATGCTGCGGGTTTCGGAGATGATGTCGGTGGCCACCGAGAGGACTTCCTGCGGGTCCTTGCTGTGGGCAAGCTTCTCGATGTGCTGTTCCAGCTTGTCGTTGGATACAGCCGTCTTGCCGCTGAGGTCGATCAGCATGCCGAGGATATTGGCCACGGTAGCCAGCAGCTCCTCGCGCAGGGCTTCGTTGCTGCGCCCGTCTCCCTGGCAGACGTGGCAATCGAACAGTTCCTGTGCCGCTTCAGGGGTCCAGCCGCTGCGGCTGTCCAGCAGTTCATCGATCTTCTCGTTGAGATCGAGGTCTTCACCGCTGACATAGAAATACATCAGCGCGTAATTGATCGGTATCGGTGGCAGGCCGTGTTTGCCCATCATCGACAGCGCCAGGCGCAGATGTTCTGCGGCACTGGCGCTGGCGCTGTCCTGTTTGGTGGCGGGTTCGGTCATGATCAGGGTAAGGTCGGGAAATCTGTCCCGAGTATAGCAAGCCGCGCACAAAAGTGGTGCCCGGGGCCGGAATCGAACCGGCACGGTGTTGCCACCGAGGGATTTTAAGTCCCTTGCGTCTACCAGTTTCGCCACCCGGGCGGGAGGCCTGTTGCGCGATCACCCGGTGGGGTGAGGCTTCGCCATCAGGGGAGGACGGGTGCGGGTGTCCGTCGAAGGCGCGTCGTCGATAATGGAGGCTGAGGGCGGAATCGAACCGCCGTACACGGCTTTGCAGGCCGCTGCATAACCACTCTGCCACCCAGCCATAATCGGGTATGAAGTCTGTTGCTGCAGTTCAAACAAAAAGGCCCCGAGCGGTTCGGGGCCAGATGTTTGGAGCGGGAAACGAGATTCGAACTCGCGACCCCAACCTTGGCAAGGTTGTGCTCTACCAGCTGAGCTATTCCCGCGAAGTGGGCAGTATTCTAGCGATTGCCCCCTTGCTGTCAAGCGATCATTGGACCGCTTTCCGGGTTTTTTTCGGGTCCGGAAGGTCAGCCATTTTCCATCATCACCGGCCAGGCCGCGCGCAGATAGAGCATCATCGAATAGAGCGTCAGCAGGGCCGATACATAGAACAGCACCAGGCCGATTTCAAACACCGGCAGACCCCACAGGGGGCGCTCCCAGATCATCAGAAACAGGGAGAACATCTGCGCGGTGGTCTTGGCCTTGCCGATGAAGCTGACCTTGACCGCGGTGCGGTTGCCCAGTTCCGCCATCCATTCACGCAGTGCCGAGACGGTAATCTCGCGGCTGATGATGATCAGCGCCGGCAGCGTCACCAGGAGTGAGGGGTGTGTCTCGACCAGCACCACGATGGCCACCGCCACCATCAGCTTGTCCGCCACCGGATCGAGGAAGGCGCCGAAGGCGGATTCCTGTCCCAGCACACGCGCCAGCCAGCCATCGAACCAGTCGGTAATGCTGGCCAGTGCATAGATCACCGCTGCCACGACATGTGCCCAGGGCGCGTTCCAGTAGAACACCACGACGAACACCGGGATCAGCACGATGCGGAACAGGGTGAGCAGGGTTGGCAGGGTCAGTTTCATTGGCGGGACAAGGCTCTGTCAGCCGTGAAAAGTATCATAGATCGCCTGGGCCGTCTCGCGGTTGATGCCGCGTATCTGCATCAACTCCTCGATACCGGCCTTCTTCACGCCCTGAAGTCCGCCGAACTTCTGCAACAGCAATTGCCGCCGGCGGGCGCCGACGCCGGGAATGTCTTCAAGGGTGGAATGGGTGCGCGCCCTGCCCCGTGCCTTGCGGTGCCCGGTGATCGCAAAGCGATGGGCTTCATCGCGGATCTGCTGGATCAGCAGCAGCGCCGGTGCGTCCAGCGGGATCGGCAGCACGCGGTCCCGTTCATCGATGATTTGCTCGAAGCCGGAGCGACGCTCGGGCCCCTTGGCGACACCGAGCACCCTCAGATCGGGCCTTTTGTTCAACACACCCAGTCCGTCCAGCACCTCCAGCGCAGCATGCAGCTGACCCTTGCCTCCGTCGATCAGAACCAGACTGGGCAGGCTGTCCGGTTGTTCGATCATCTTGCCATAGCGGCGCGTCAGTACCTGGCGCATGGCGCCATAGTCGTCGCCCGGCTGTATGCCCTGGATGCGGTACAGCCGGTAGTCGCTCTTGATTGCTCCTTCGGGACCGAACACGACGCAGGAAGCGCGGGTCTCTTCGCCCTGGGTATGGCTGATGTCGAAGCATTCGATGCGCTGCGGTGCCTGATCCAGTTCCAGGCACTCGACCAGAGAACGGTAGCGACGGCCCAAGTTTCCCGCTGACTGCAGATGGCGCTGCAGGGCTTCCCGGGCATTGCGTTCGGCCATGGCCACCGCCTGACGACGCTTGCCGCGCAACCGGTGGTGCAGTGCCACCGTCTGCCCCGTCACCGCGCCCAGCGCCTGCTGGAGTGCCTCCGGGTTGTCCGGTTCCAGATTGAGCAGAATCTCACGCGGCGCGGGATGCCGCGAATAATGCTGTATCAGGAAGGATTCCAGGACCGATTGCGGCTGGTCGTCGAGCTTGCTGCGGATGAAAAAGGGCTTGTTGCCCAGCGAAGTGCCGCCTCGAATGATGAACACCTGAATGCAGCAAGAGTCCTGCTCCATGACGCAGGCGACGACATCCAGATCCTGGTTGAAGCCGGTCACAAACTGCTTTTCCGTCACCCGCCTGAGCTGCTCGATGTGGTCGCGGATTTCCGCTGCCTTCTCGAATTCCAGCGCCTCGGCCGCCGCTTCCATCAGCGCCACCTGATCGGAGATCAGCTGCTCGTTGCGTCCCTTGAGGAACAGCTCGGCCTGCTCGATCTGCCGGCCATAGTCCTCCGCGCTGACCAGGCCAACGCAGGGCGCGGTGCAGCGCTTGATCTGGTATTGCAGGCAGGGACGGGTACGGCCACGGAAGCTGGCGTCCTCGCAGTCACGCAGTCGGAACAGCCGCTGCAAGTGATGGATGGTGTAGCGGATCGCTCCGGCATTGGGAAAGGGCCCGAAAAACTGCCCCTTGCGGCCCCGCGTGGGTCCACGATAGACCTTCAGGCGCGGGAATTCGTGATCGGTGAGCTGAATGTAGGGGTAGCTCTTGTCATCGCGAAACAGGATGTTGTAGCGCGGGTTGAGGTTCTTGATCAGGTCGTTTTCGAGAATCAGCGCTTCGCTCTCCGTGCGCGTCTGGATCACTTCGATGCGCTGGATATGTCGCACCATCGAGCGGGTCTTGGGCGACAGTCCGGAACTGCGGAAATAGCTGGCGAGACGGTTGCGCAGGTTGCCGGCCTTGCCGACATAGATCACCTGGCCGTTGCCATCGATCATCCGGTAGACACCGGGCATGCGGCTGACGGTGGACAGAAAGGCCTTGTGATCAAAGGGCTGGGTTGGGTGATCCTGGATATCGGACATGGCGGATCACGCACCTATTCTCCGGATGTGTTCTGGGCAAAATCCACCAGCCCGTATTCGACCGCGATGCGCACCAGATCGAACTCGTTGCCGGCCTCCAGCTTCTCCATCAGCCGTGAACGGTAGGTGCTGATGGTTTTCGGGCTGAGGCAGAGTTTTTTCGAAATCTCGGTATTGGACAAGCCATGGGCAACCATCAACAGCACCTGGAATTCGCGTTGCGACAGGCGGTCCATCAGGTTGCTGTCGTTTCCGGGCAGCATCGACAGCGCCAGCTTCTGGGCGATCTTCGGCTCGATGTAGGAACCGCCTTCATGCACCTTGCGGATGGCCAGCAGCATTTCGTCGAGCCGGCATTCCTTGGTCAGGTAGCCGCGAGCACCGATCTCCAGCAGGCGCTTGGGGTAGTTCTGTTCGGCGTGGACAGTGAGGATGATGATTTTCTGCTCCGGGTCGTGCAGCAGGATTCGACGGCTGGCCTCCAGTCCACCCATGCCCGGCATGTTGACATCCATGAGAATGACATCGGGATTCAGCTGCCGCGCCTTTTCGATGCATTCCTCTCCCGACTCGGCCTCGTCGATGATGCGGATCTGTCCACTGTCTTCCAGCAGGCGTCGAATGCCGGTGCGCACCAGGGCGTGGTCATCGGTCAGCAACACATTGATCATGGTGGATCTCCTCGGTAGCTACCGGCAGCATAGCAAAATTGGTAGGATTTTTCCTACTTCATGTAGTCCAGTCTTTGAACGGATGGCGCGCCAGCGCGAAATTCAGGTAACGCGGGTCATCCGACACTTCGGCGCCCAGCCACTGGGGCCGCACAAAGGCTTCGTCTTCGTGGGAGAGTTCGATCTCGGCAACAACAAGGCCGGCGTTGTCACCGTGGAATTCGTCGATCTCCCACAGGTGGCCTTGATAATGCAGGTAATGGCGTGTCTTGTGAATGATGGCGGGCTGGCACATCCGGTCGAGCATGTGCATCGCTTCTTCCAGAGGTACCGGGTATTCGTACTCGTTGCGGCGCAGGGCCCGGGTCATGCTCTTGATGCCGATGGCCGCCTTGTCGCCCGCCACGCGCACCCGCAGCGAGGCGCGGTCGGTGTTGCAGAAATAGCCCTGGCGCATTTCGGTCGAACGCTCGACCCGCGCCCGCCAGGCAACGCTGGCGGTCAGGAACTTGCGTTCGATCTCGATGGCCATCAGTAGCGCAGCAGCGCGGAACCCCAGGTGAAACCGCCGCCGAAGGCCTCCAGCAGCAGCAGTTCACCGCGCTGGATACGCCCGTCGCGCACCGCGGTGTCCAGCGCCAGCGGTACCGAGGCGGCCGAGGTGTTGCCATGCTCCTGCACCGTCACCACGACCCGTTCCATCGGCATTTTCAACTTGCGCGCGGTGGCCTGAATGATGCGGATGTTGGCCTGATGCGGCACCAGCCAGTCGATATCGGTCTTTTCCAGCTCATTGGCGGCCAGGGTTTCATCGACGATTCGGCCCAGGGTGTTGACGGCCATCTTGAACACCTCGTTGCCCCGCATTTCGATCTTGCTGTTGACTTCGTCCATGGCTTCGAACCCCTGGGAGACCCCATAGGGCACACGCAACAAGGCTTCATAGTCGCCATCGGCATGCAGATGGGTGGACAGAATGCCGGGCTCTTCGCTGGCCTCCAGCACCACCGCGCCCGCGCCATCGCCGAACAGCACACAGGTGCTGCGGTCATTCCAGTTGAGGAGCCGGCTCAGGGTTTCTGCACCCACGACCAGCGCACGGCGGCTGCTCCCGCTCTTGATGAATTTTTCCGCCACGCCCAGCGCATAGACGAATCCGGTGCATACGGCCTGGATGTCGAAGGCGGGACAACCGTGAACATCGAGCCGTGACTGGAGCAGGCAGGCCGTGCTGGGAAAAATGCGGTCGGGCGTGGTGGTGGCGACAACGATGAGATCGATATCCTGTGGCTTGATGCCCGCGGAGTCGATGGCATTGCGCGCGGCGCGCTCGGCCAGATCGACCGTCGACTGCCCTTCGATCGCCACATGGCGTTTCTCGATGCCGGTCCGTTCGCGGATCCACTGATCGCTGGTATCGACGAATTTTTCCAGATCGAAATTGGTCAGCACCTTTTCCGGAAGGTAGCTGCCGGTGCCGGTGATGCGTGCGTGGGTCATGCCTCTTCTCCGGTGGCGTTCAGGTGGTGCTCCAGTTCCCGGCGAATGCGCTCGGGCACAGAATGGTCGATCTCGATGGCGGCAATCTTGATCGCGTTGGCAAAGGCTTCCTCGTCGGCGCTGCCATGGCTCTTGATGACGATGCCGTTGAGGCCCAGCAGACTGGCGCCATTGTATTGCCGCGGATCCAGCGTGTGACGCACCCGATTCAATACCGGCAACGCCAGCACAGCGGCCAGCCGGGTGAACAGGTTACGCCGAAAATTGGATTTCAGCACCTGGTTGACCATCGCGGCCACCCCTTCGGCGGTCTTCAGCGATACATTGCCGACGAAACCGTCGGCCACCACCACATCCACCTTGCCGGTATAGATGTCGTCACCTTCGACAAACCCCGCATAGTTGAGTGCGGTCTCGGAAATCAGCTGGCTGGCCTGCTTGACGGTTTCATTGCCCTTGATGGCTTCGGAGCCGATGTTCAGCAGCCCGATACTGGGCCGGGCATTGTCGTCCACCGCCTGAGCCAACACGGCGCCCATGACCGCGAACTGCAGCAGGTGGTCCGCCGTGCAATCGATGTTGGCACCCAGATCCAGCATGTGGGTGTGACCGGTGATGGTCGGCAGCGCGGTACAGATGGCAGGCCGGTGTATCCCCGGCAGGGTCTTGAGCACAAACTTGCCGGTGGCCATCAGCGCACCGGTATTGCCGGCGCTGACGCAGGCATCGACCGCGCCCTGCTTGACCAGATCTATGGCCACCCGCATCGAGGAATCCTTCTTTTTCTTCAGTGCCACGGCCGGCGATTCGTCCATGCCAACGACTTCGCTGGCGGCATGGATGGAAATCCGGGAATCCTGATCCAGTCCCCGTTCGCGCAGTGCGGGTTCCAGCGCATCGGGACGCCCGACCAACATCAGTTTTATGTCGTCGTGGCGTTGCAGCGCACGCTGGGCTGCGGCAACGGTCACGGCAGGCCCGTGGTCACCGCCCATGGCATCGATAGCGATCGTCTTTGTTGTCATTATCGGCAGGTAACAATCGGTGGCGCAAACGAATACGGGCGGTGCAAGGCCGCCCGTATTCCCTGTGCCGACGAAGGGTGCTTACTCTTCGTCGTCTTCTTCGATTTTCTCGACAATGACCTGACGGCCACGGTAGAAACCGTCTTCACTGATGTGATGACGGCGATGGATCTCGCCAGTGGTGGGCTCGACCGAGAGGGTCGGACCCGACAGCGCATCGTGGGAACGTCGCATGCCACGGCGGGACGGGGTTTTACGGTTTTGTTGAACGGCCATTTCAGTCTCCGGATTGAAAATTAAAGCTTGCCCTTCAGCGCGGCCAGCGCAGCGAAGGGATTGTCGTTTTCGGCTTCCGCTTCGCCCGTATCGGCGGACGGCTTCCAGTATCTGTTGCAGTCGACATCGTCGTGACGCCGGATCAGCGGCAGCCCCAGCATCAGTTCTTCCTCGACCAGTGCGTAGAGGTCCAGCCAGCCATCATCGCTGCGAATCACCTCGAGTCCGGACCTGTCGTCCTCCTCGCGGGCATCGATCAGCAGTTCGAAGTCCTGGTCGACCGGCAGCTCCATCGGCTGCAGACAGCGCTCGCAGGTCATCGGCAGGCGCCCCTCGATATGTCCACGGATGGAACGCGCCCCCCAGGGGGTGCGGCGGAATTCGAACCGAACCGACACCGGATCGGCCACGGCATCATCGAGCAGCAGGTCACGCAGGCCGGGCAACTGGCTGAGGGCTATCCGCCCCTCGAACAGGGCGTTGCGCTCGATCTCGCGAGCCACGCGATAGCTTTGCTGTAACTTGCCTTGCATAAACGCGCGATTTTAACTGTTCCCTGCACCTTCTGTCCATCCTTGTGCCCGCTGTTTTCCCCTCGCCGGGCACTGATTCATAAGAATTTGCTGATATAATGGCGTTTTGACGGCTCCAAGTCCAATTCCCATGACCTCCAGCGCTCTGATCCTTGCCTCCAGCTCACCCTTTCGCCGTGAACTCCTGTCGCGCCTGCAGCTCGATTTCGACAGCCTCTCGCCCGACATCGACGAGCGTCCTCTTCGCGGGGAACGGGCGGAGGACTATGTACGCCGTCTGGCCCGCGAAAAGGCACGCGCCATCGCCATGAGTCACCCCGACGCGCTGGTCATCGGCTCCGATCAGTGCGCGTTGCTCGACGGACGCATTCTCGGCAAACCGGGCACCCCCGAGCGGGCACTGCAGCAGTTGCGTGAGGCCCAGGGCAAGGAGGTGCTGTTCCACACCGGCCTGTGCGTGATGCGATTGTCCGACGGTTTCGAAGCCGTGGATTGTGTGGATTTCCGGGTCGGTTTCCGTCAGCTGGACGATGATCGCCTGCGCCATTATCTCGAAGTGGAACAGCCCTGGAACTGTGCCGGAAGCTTCAAGTCGGAGGGCTACGGGGTGGTATTGTTCCGCTACCTGCGCGGCGACGACCCGAGCGCGTTGATCGGTCTGCCGCTGATTCGGCTGACTGCGATGCTCGAGGCGGCCGGGGTCGCAGTCGTCTGATCCAGAGTATTAACCCGGCAAGTACCTACGTCGTATTCAGGGCTTCAAGAATGGGCCGGATCAAGGCTCGGTGCGCAGGCAAGGGTCATTCCCTTGGCAAGCGCCGCAAAGCTCAACACATCCTGCTCTCGCCCCTTGCCCGCATCCCTGCGGACAACGCCGAGCTGGCTCATTCTTGAAGCCCCTAACCTGTTGAAACAAAAGAGTGAGGCCCGCACGCGCTTGCCCGCGGACGGCGTTATCGGCACTTGCTGCAGAATGACTGCAGCGGCGCACCGATGCCTTGCCGCGAACAAGCGCGAGCGGGCTGAACACGATGCAGGTACTTGCCGGGTTAACACCTAGAACTGCCGCATCATTTCGTCGGCCCAGTTGATCGCTTCCAGATACAGGTCTGAAAGCTCCGGCAGGCCCAGCTCCCCAAAGCCGATGAGGCCGAAATCCCCCCGTTCCATGGCCAGCGTGCAGTCCAGCGCCTCGCCCAGCACGCCTTTGCGCTCCAGCAGCGCCTGCCGTGATTCCTGCGGCAGAGGCAGGTCTTCCATCAGTTCTTCCAGCGGTTGATCCATCATCGCGTCAAGACAGGAAAACAGGCCAACGGTAAAGAAGCGCTCCGGCCGTGGCAGTTCACCGGCCCGCGCCAGCAATTCGCAGCTGCGCGCACGGATCAGCGCGGTGGCATTGAGGGCATCGGGTTTGTTGCTGTTGTTGGCCAGCGCCAGTATGGTCACCCAGTTCTTGATGGTGGCCAATCCCAGCAGCACGACCGCCTGATGCACCGAGTCCACCTCGCTGCGCAGGCCGCTGGCTGGCGAGTTGATGAACTTGAGCACCTTGTGGCTCAGCGACACATCGGCGCGGATGATGTCGGCCAGCTCATCAACTTCCACTTCAGGGTTGTTGACCTTGGCCACCAGCTCCAGCACCGCCACCTGACTGGCGCCAAGGGCCTTGCCACTGACCACCGTCGGCCGGGCGAAGAAGTAGCCCTGGTAGTAGTCGAAACCGAGGGACTTGAGAAATTCATAGGTCTCATAGGTCTCGACCTTTTCGGCCAGCAGTCGCTTGCCCGGCCGTCTCAGTTGTCGGACCAGGGCTTCGATTTCAGCCGGCTCCATATCCAGCACATCGATCTTGATGATATCGGCCAGTTCGATCATTGGCTCGAAGCGTGGGTCATAGACGAAATCGTCCAGCGCCAGACTGTAGCCCCGCTCACGGATGTGTCGCAGGCCGTCGAGGAGGCTTTCACTGGGTTCGACATTCTCCAGGACTTCGAGCACCAGCTGATCCGGCGGCAGCATGATCAGATCCGGATTGGAGAGAAAAAGGCGCGTCAGATTGATGAAGGCCCGATATTCGCCAACGATGCGTTCGAGGCCGATGTTGACAAAGGTATTGATGATGACGTTGGAGGTGGCGCTGTCACCGTCCGCCACCGATGCCTCAGCGGCTGCCTCGTCGCTGGCGCGGAACAGCAGCTCATAGGCATAGACCTGCATCTCGGCATCGAAGATGGGCTGGCGGGCAATGAAGATTTCGGACATGACGGTTTCGCGGCCTGGGCAGTGATTACCCAGCCAAGTGTAGGCGAATCCGCGGGTTTTTCCGCCGCCGCGGGCTGCGCGGCGACGGACGGCATCAACGCAGGCGCAGGGTGTCGAGCAGGCGGGTCTGCAGGCTCTGCCCAAAGGCACTGCCGATGCGTGCGGCCAGACGATCGAGCAACAGCTCCTCGTTGGTGAAATCGACGATCTCCTCCTCGCCGATGACATCGCGCGCCACCGATTCACGGTTGCCGTACTCATCGGCCAGACCCAGGGCGATGCCCTCCTCGCCCGACCAGATCATGCCGCTGAACAGCTGCGGATCGTTCTTGAGGCGGTCACCTCGACCCTGTTTGACGGCATCGATGAAATGCTGATGCACCTTTTCAAGCATCGTCAGCACGCGCTGTTTTTCGTCCGGATCTTCCGGCAGAAAGGGGTCGAGCATGCCCTTGTGCTTGCCCGCGGTGTACAGACGCCGTTCGATGCCCCAGCGGTCGATCAGGCCGGTCAGACCAAAGCTGTCCATGCGCACGCCGATGGAGCCGATCAGGCTGGAGCGATTGACGAAGATCTTGTCCGCGGCGGAGGCCACGAAATAACCGCCCGAGGCCGCCATGTCGGTGACCACCACATGCAGAGGCTTGTCTTCGTGTTCCTTGCGCAAGCGCTGGATTTCATCGTAGATATAGGCCGACTGCACCGGCGAGCCTCCCGGTGAATTGATCTCGAGAATCACGCCTACCGTATCGTCGTCTTCGAAGGCATCCTGCAGACTGGAGATGATGTTGTCGGCGCTGGCCGCCTCTTCGCTGGCGATGATGCCTTCCATGCGCACCAGAGCCGTGTGTTTGCCCGGCGACTTGATTTCGCGCTCGATGACCTTGATGCCCGACGCATCCAGCAGCAGCAGGGCCAGCGGCGTCAGGTAGAGAAAGGTCAGGAAAAAGAAGAAGATGCGCCAGCGCCTGGCACGCCGTTGTTCGTTGATGGCGGCAAAGGCCAGCCGCTGCACGATGGCTTCATAATCGGGCTTGCCGGTTTTCGGCGTTTCGGGTTCGCCCTTGATCTCGGGCTCGATGCGGTCGGTCATGGTGTCTCCTTGCAGGCGATGGAATCAGACAATGGCGGGCAGTTCGCTCAGCGCGTCGATGATGTAGGTTGGGTCGCTTTTTTGCAACAGTTCGCGGTCGTGCATGCCCCAGGTCACGGCAAGGCTGTCCATGCGGGCATTGCGGGCCATTTCCAGGTCATACTGGGTATCGCCGACCATCAGCGCTTCTTCCGGAGACAGATCGAGGTCGGTCAGGATCTCCTCGAGCATCAGCGGATGCGGCTTGGAACGGGTCTCGTCGGCACAGCGGGTGATGTGGAAAAAATCACCCAGCCCAGTCTTTTCAAGCGCCATGTCCAGGCCACGGCGTCCCTTGCCGGTCGCCACCGCCAGGTAGTGTCCACGCGAGTGCAGGTCGCGGACCGTCTCCGCCGCACCGGGAAACAGCTCCGCCATGCGGTGACTGTCGCGGAAGAAGTGCTCGCGGTAGCGGTCGGCAATGCGTTGCACACGCTTATCATCCATATCGGGCAACAGGCGGCCGATCGCCACCGGCAGGCTGAGGCCAATGATGTGCCGAATGGCTTCGTCAGGTGGCACTTCAAGCCGCTCGTCACCAATGGCAGCACGCATGCTGTCGATGATGTGTGCCTGGGAATCGATCAGCGTGCCGTCCCAGTCGAAGACAATCAATGGGTATCTCGGTTTCTTCATGTTCATCAATCCGCTGCGCACAGGGTTTCGAATTCGGGCGGCCGGGGCGCCAAAACCCTGAGGCGATGCCCGCGGGCATTGTCAAATTCCAGTGCCCGCGCATGCAGCATCAGCCGCCGTATACCCAGCCCGCGCAGCGCCTTGTCGCGCTGACGATCTCCGTACTTGTCATCCCCGATCAGCGGGTGCCCTTCGCTCTGGCAGTGGACACGGATCTGGTGGGTGCGCCCGGTCATCAGTCTCAATTGCAGGCAGCTGAATTCGATGCCGTCACGGTCGAAGGGTTCACAGGCTTCGATACGGGTTTCCGCCGCTTGCCCTGCGGCATCGACGCACACCCGGCGCTCGCCGTTGGGCATGCTCTGCCGCTTGAGGGGGCGGTCGATGGAGCGCCGTTGTGGATTCCAGCGCCCATGGACGACGGCTTCGTAGGTCTTTATCATGATGTCCGATTGCAATTGCCGCTGCAGGTCGAGCAGGGCCTGGCGGTGAAAGGCAAACAGCAGGCAACCGCTGGTGTCCCGGTCGAGCCGGTGCACCAGTTCGATCTCGCTGTGCGGCCGCAACAGGCGCAGGACATCGATGGCGCCAAAGCGCAGCCCCGACCCCGAATGCACCGCCAGGCCCGACGGCTTGTCGAGCACCAGCAGATCGTCGTCTTCATGAAGAATCCGCGCTTCGAGTTCCTGCACCAACTGCCTCGGTGGATGGATCACGGCATCGGGCTGATCCTGACGGATGGGTGGGATACGCAACAGATCGCCGGACTGCAGGCGGTAGTCGGGCTTGACCCGCTTCTTGTTGACGCGCACCTCGCCCTTGCGAATGATCCGGTAGAGTCGGCTCTTCGGCAGCGTTTTCAGTGTTTTCAACAGGTAATTGTCCAGCCGCTGACCGGACTGGCGGGCGTCTATGGTGACGAAACGGACCGTCAGTGGTGCCTGCCCGGGCGCGTTTCGATCAGATTTATTGTCCAAACGATTGCAGTGTATATAAGGGGTTGATATATTAGGGATTGTGAGCGAGTCCTTTGACCCTCCGGCGCATCCCTCCGTGATCGTCGCGAAGTCTCAGCGATCCACGCCGCATTCAGTTTTTTTGCCGGGCCTTCTCCATTCCGCCCGGCGATCCCTACGGCTTTCCGCGACACGCGAAAGCCATAGTTTAACCCAATCGCCATGTACAGTCTCGTCATTCTCGATCTGCTGCTGAGCCAATTGCTCGCCGGCAAGGCCCGGACGCACTCCCTGCGCCAGCGCCCTGCCGCGCCGCCGATCCGTCCTGCCTCGCGCCGAGGCACCGACGAGCGTACCCCGCGAATCACACCGGATTTATTCATCAATGAAACGAATTCTCATCAACGCCACCCAGGCGGAAGAACTGCGCGTGGCCATGGTCGATGGCCAGCTGCTCTACGATCTCGATATCGAAGTCCCTTCACGGGAGCAGAAAAAGTCCAACATCTACAAGGGTGTCATCACCCGGGTTGAGCCGAGCCTCGAAGCCGCCTTCGTCAACTACGGCGCGGAACGGCACGGCTTCCTGCCGTTCAAGGAAATCTCCCGCGACTACTACAGCGACGCGGCCAAGGAAGAAACCGGCAAGGTCAGCATCAAGGATGCCATCAAGTCCGGGCAGGAAGTCATCGTCCAGGTGGAGAAAGAGGAACGCGGCAACAAGGGCGCCGCGCTGACCACCTTCATCAGCCTCGCCGGCCGTTTCCTCGTCGCCATGCCCCACAATCCGCGCGCCGGTGGCGTGTCCCGCCGCATCGAGGGCGAGGACCGCGACCAGGTGCGCAAGGTCATGTCCGAACTGCAGATGCCCAAGGACATGGGCGTCATCGCCCGCACCGCGGGTGTGGGCCGCAGCACCGAAGAGATGCAATGGGATCTCGACTACCTGGTGCAGTTGTGGAACGCCATCGAAAAGGCCGCGGCCGAGAAAAGCGGCCCCTTCCTCATTTACCAGGAAAGCGACATCGTCATCCGCGCCCTGCGCGATCACTACAAGTCCGACATCGGCGAGATCATCATCGACTCCCAGGACGCCTATGAGCGCGCCCATGAATTCATGTCGATGGTCATGCCCAACGCATTGCACAAACTGAAGAAATTCGACGACAGCCTGCCGCTGTTCAATCGCTATCAGATCGAAAACCAGATCGAATCCGCGTTCAGCCGCAGCGTCAACCTGCCTTCCGGTGGCTCCATCGTCATCGACCATACCGAGGCATTGACCTCCATCGACATCAATTCGGCGCGCGCCACCAAGGGCGGTGACATCGAGGAAACCGCCTTCAACACCAATCTGGAAGCGGCCGATGAGATCGCCCGCCAGCTGCGCATCCGTGACCTCGGCGGCCTGCTGGTCATCGATTTCATCGACATGATGAAGAACAAGCACCAGCGCGAGGTCGAGCAACGCCTGCGCGCTGCCGTGCGCGAAGATCGGGCGCGCGTTCAGATCGGGCGCATCTCACGCTTCGGTCTGCTGGAGATGTCCCGCCAGCGCCTGCGCCCGTCACTGGGCGAATCCAGCCAGATCGTCTGTCCGCGCTGTCAGGGGCAGGGCAGCATCCGCGATGTCGAATCCCTGTCGCTGTCGGTGTTGCGCCTGGTGGAGGAAGAAGCGCTGAAGGAAAACACCGGCCGCATCGTCGCCCGCCTACCGGTCGAATGCGCCACCTACCTGCTCAACGAGAAACGGGAGATGATCACCAGCATCGAGGACCGCAACAAGGTCCACTGCGTCATCGTCCCCGACCCGACGTTGGAAACCCCTCACTACGACATCGAGCGTGTGCGCGAGGCCGACACCCTGCGCCACGAATCCAGCTTCAAGAGCTCCTACGAGATGGCGGCTGAAGAAAAACCGGCCTATGTGCCCGAAGCCAAGGCCGTGGACACCACACCGGCACAGACGGCGGCGGTACAGCGCATCGCCCCGGCCACTCCCAAGCCACAGGCCGCACCCGCTGCCGAAGCGGCCACCTCGGCCCCGCCGGCAGCCGCCGAAAAACCTCAGGAAGGCGGCCTGATCAAAAAGGTCATCAGCGCCATCTTCGGCCCGATCAAGAAAGACGAGCCGCAGGAAGAAGAGCCCCGGGAAGCCCGCGAGTCGGAGCGTACGGCCAGCAACCGCAACCGGCGTGGCGGCAGCAACCGCGGCCGTGGCGGACGCAACAGCGGACAGAACCGCGGCCGCAGCGGCAACAACGGCCGCAAGACCGATAACCGCAACGACAAGAAAACAGACAACCGTGGCAAGGACAGCCGCAGCACGAATGCCGGCAACCGCAACGAAGGCAAAAGCGACAACCGACCCCGGCAGGCCGAAAGCGGCAGCGACAACAAGCAGGAAGCGCGTGAAGGCGGAAGCAGCCGGCGTCGCGGCGGACGTGGCCGCGGCGGACGCGGCCGCGGTGGCAATCGCAAGGAAAACACCGCCGGCGAGAACCGCAATGAACAAAAGGACGCTCGCCAGCCGCAGCAGGGCAACGCCACCGAACAGAAGGCTACAAAGCCCGAGGCCACGGCCGGTCAGGCACGCAAACCCGCGGACAAATCCCTCAGCCCGCGCTCCGACGAGGGCAAACCCAAGGACCGTGACACGGCAGCGGATAAGACCGGCAATGCGGAGCCGAAGAAGCGCGCATCCGCCGCCGAACCGGTGATGGACGCCGCCGCCCAGCGCAGAGCCGTATCCGAACAGATGATGGCCCGAGCCCAGGCCGCCATGGAGGCGGAGGCCGCCGAGAGCCGTGCTGCCCGCAAGCAGCAGTCCGATGCGCCCGGCCAAGCAGCGGCGAAAGCGGCCGGCGCACAAAAGACAGAGCGCGCATCAGAGGCTTCGACCGGCGATGCCCTGCCAGTGGTCAAGGCTGCCGAACTGCCCTCCTCCGGCGAGCGTACAGCGCCATCGCGTAGCGAAGAAAAGTCCGTCAAAAGCGGTGACGAAGCCGAGTCGAAACAGAATCAGCCACAGGGCAGCGGTGCTTCGGCGCCCACCGGACAGAAGGCGTCCCCGGCTGTCGCGGATGCAGACAATGGCAGGACGCCCCAGGCCGCCTCCAGGCCGGAGCCATCCGCTGGCGTTGAAGACCGCAAGGCCTCGAGTGCCCCCCGCCGCGCTCCCACCCGCAAGAAGGCAGCCACGCACAAGAAGTCTGACGGCGTAAAGACTGCAGAAAAAACCGATGATGCGGTCAAGGCATCCTCCGATGCTTCCACCGGGGAGCGCGCCAAAACCGCTGAACGGGCAGCCACAACGGTCAAGGCCAATACGCAAGCAGCCGACAAGGGCAAACCTGAAGCCAGGAAAACCGCTGACAAGCCGGAATCCAACGCAAAACAGGCGAACGGAGAATCCTCATCAAAGCCGGAGAAGCCCACCTCAGCCGACACGGCCCCGGCAGCCAGCCCTTCCACGGCCGGCAACGGAGAACCCTCCACCGACTGAGCGCAACCGGCCGGTTGAAGCCGCGCGCCCGCCTTTCACGGCGGGCGCGCGCTATCCGGCCAGTGCCTGTTCCATCGCCGTTTCGCTCACCGGCAACTGCAGCACCGCCTGTGGCTGAAGGGGAAGATGCCCCAGAGACTCATCGACGAAGCGCCATTCGTCTTTCGTCACCAAGACGATGACCCGTGTCCGCGGAGCATAGCGCGCCAGATGGATCAGCAGGATGTCGAGGTTCGACTTGTTGATGCCCGCGTAATTGTTGCCCCAGCCGTAGATGAACTCGGCGACGATGACCTGCGGCGGGCGCTTCTTGACGAGAGCCATGGCCTTGCGCTGGCTGTTGACGCGCTGCTCACTGTAGCCGAGACGGCGGTAGAGCGCGCTGAAGTCCGGGTGTGCCGGAGACTCGATGATGGACAGCAGTTCGCCTTGTGACATATTCTGATCGTTCCATTCCACTTAACCCAGTCTAACCGATGGCCACTGCCCGCTCTACCGTCCGCCCGCCCCGCCCTGTCCGCGGCCTGTTTGCCTGGCGCAAGTACTGGGCCGAGCGCTTCACGCCGGCCCCCATCCTGCCGATGAGCCGCGCCGAAATGGACGAACTGGGCTGGGATGCCTGCGACATCATCCTGGTGACCGGCGATGCCTATATCGATCACCCCAGTTTCGGAATGGCGGTGATTGGCCGGACGCTGGAAGCCCAGGGCTTTCGCGTCGGCATCATTGCCCAGCCGGACTGGAACGACCCCGAGGCCTTCCGGGCGCTGGGTCGCCCGACCCTGTTCTTCGGCGTCACCGCCGGCAACATGGATTCGATGGTCAACCACTACACCGCCGACCGCAAGCCGCGCAGTGATGACGCCTATTCCCCCAACGCCGAAGCCGGCAAACGCCCCGACCGTGCGGTCATCGTCTACAGCCAGAAGCTGCGCGAGGCCTGGCCCGAAGACCGGCCACCGATTGTCATCGGCGGCATCGAGGCCAGTCTGCGCCGCATCGCCCACTACGACTACTGGTCCGGCAAGATCCGCAACGCCATTCTGTACGACAGCCAGGCCGACCTGCTGCTGTTCGGCAACGCCGAACGCGCCATCGTCGAACTGGCCCACCGGCTGGCCGCGCGTGAACCCATCGACTCGATCCGCGACATACGCGGTACCGCATTCATGCTCGATGATCTGCCGAAGGATTATGCGGTGATCGATTCCACGGAGATCGACACCCCGGGCCGTATCGAACAATTGCCGAACCCTTACCAGGAGGCTCCGGATTGCGCACAGCAATCGGATGAGGCCGTCCCGATCAAGGTCGATCTGCCGTTGAAAACCTCCGCCCTGCCCCGCGATCGCACGGTCATTCGCATCCCTTCGATGGAGCAGGTGCGCAACAGCACGCTGCTCTATGCCCATGCCTCACGGGTCTTCCATCTGGAAACCAACCCGGGCAATGCCCGCGCCCTGGTTCAGACCCACGGTTCTCGTCTGGTCTGGCTCAACCCGCCGCCGATTCCGCTGGAAACCCCGGAAATCGACGGCGTGTTCGACCTGCCCTATGCCCGGCGACCGCACCCCGCCTATGGCGATACGCACATCCCGGCTTGGGAGATGATCCGTCATTCGGTGAACATCATGCGCGGCTGTTTTGGCGGCTGCACCTTCTGCTCCATCACCGAGCACGAGGGGCGCATTATCCAGAGCCGCTCCGAAGCATCGGTAATCCGCGAGATCGAGGCCATCCGCGATACCGATCCGAAATTCCGCGGACATATCTCCGATGTCGGCGGCCCCACCGCCAACATGTACCGCCTGCACTGCAAGGACAAGACCATCGAAGCGGCCTGCCGACGCCTGTCCTGCGTCTATCCGGGCATCTGCAAGAACCTGAACACCGACCACAGTGCGCTGATCTCCCTCTACCGCAAGGCGCGGTCGGTGCCCGGCATCAAGCGCGTGCATGTGGCTTCCGGCCTGCGTTACGACCTGGCCGTGGAATCACCGGAATACATCGAGGAACTGGTCACCCATCATGTGGGTGGCTACCTGAAGATCGCGCCGGAACACACCGAAGCCGGCCCCCTGTCGAAGATGATGAAACCGGGTATCGGCAGCTATTACCGGTTCAAGGAACTGTTCGACCGCTATTCGAAAAAGGCCGGCAAGGAACAGTACCTGATTCCCTATTTCATCAGCGCCCACCCCGGCACCACGGACACCGACATGCTCAATCTTGCCCTGTGGCTGAAAAAGAACGGTTTTCGACTGGATCAGGTGCAGGGCTTCATTCCGACGCCGCTGGCCATTGCCTCGGCGATGTACCACAGCGGCAAGAATCCGCTGAAGAAAGTCAATCACCGTTCGGAGAAGCTGCGGGTGCCGACCCGGCCGGAACAGCGCCGGCTGCACAAGGCCTTTCTGCGCTATCACGACCCCGAGAACTGGCCTTTGCTGCGCGAGGCATTGAAGAACATGGGGCGCGCCGACCTGATCGGCAGCGGCAAGCAGTGTCTGGTGCCCGCGGAAACCGGCACCGACCGGCGCAAGCGACTGAGTGGACCGAACCGTCCGGGCACAAAAAAGCGGCCTTTCAGCGGAAAGACCGCTCGGGGTCGCAACGGGCCGGGACGCGCCCGGCGACGCTGATTACTTCTTCTTGAGTTCCTTGAGGATCTCGTCGGTCACATTGACCTTGTCCGCGGCGTAAGCCACGCCATCGGTGAAGATGAAGTCATACCCCTTCTTCTTTGCATAGCTCTGGATCACGCTGGAGATTGAGGTACGCAGTTTCTGTACTTCCTGACGGCGGCGAAGATCGACATCTTCCTTCAGGCTCTGGGCATCGAACTGGAACTTGCGCCGCTTTTCGAGAATGTCGGATTCCATCTTGCTGCGCTGATCGGCGCTCATGATGGCCCCGTCCTTCTTGAGATCGGCGGTCATCTTGTCGATTTCGGCCTTGAGCTTGCGCAGGGCCTGCTCACGCTTGGCGAATTCCTTCTTCAGCGCCTCGGTGGCCGCCTTGGCCTGGGGCGCTTCCTGGAGGATTTTCGCGCTGTTGATGTAGGCGGCCTTGAGTTCGGCCTGAGCGTTCGTCGTAATGGCGGCGAGCGCCAGAATCAGGGGGAGTGCAATGCGTTTCATGTATTCCTTCTCGTCTTGAGGTTGAGGTTCTATTGGCCCGAGATCAGTTGTTCCTGCCTTTTGGCCCGGTCTTCCAGCAGGTGTTGTACATTTTTGGCGTCATCCATGAGCTTCTCCACCTTTTCGATCGAATAGGGATTGCCAATGTCCTTGAGGCTGGAGGGCTGCTTTTCCGATTTCGATTGGACCGGCCGCACGGGCTCCGGTTCAGTGGCCGCGGTCGGCCTGACCGATTGTATCAGATTGGTATCCGGGTCATAACCCTTGACCGTATAGGCCACACCCGCGGGCGGAGGGGTATTGGTGAAGTGGACGGTGCCCGAGTCATCGACCCAGCGGTAGATCAGATCCTGCCGCTTGCGATTGCCCGGAACAGGCAACTTCGGCACCGACAGCTCCGGCGCCTTGAGCCGGTCCAAGCTCATCAGCGGCCGCCCGTCCTTGCCCTTGAGGATCGTGAACGGCAGCAGTACCGCCAGTACCACCAGCGTGATCAACAGCTTGATGAAGAAGCGCATCGGTCTCTCCCTGTATACTGACTGTGCCGAGTATAGCGCCTTAGGCCGGACTGAGCCGTTCCAGTCCGCCCATGAAAGGCTGCAGGGCCAGGGGTATGCGTATCGATCCGTCCTTCTGCTGGCCGTTTTCCATCACCGCCACCAGGGTGCGCCCGATGGCGAGGCCGGAACCATTGAGGGTATGCAGCAATTCCGGCTTGCCGGTCTGCGGATTGCGCCAGCGGGCCTTCATCCTTCGCGCCTGAAAGTCGGTCATGTTGCTGCAGGAGGATATCTCTCGGTAGGTGTCCTGCGCCGGCAGCCAGACCTCCAGATCATAGGTCTTGGCGGCGGAAAAGCCCAGATCGCCACCACAGAGGACCACCTTGCGGTAGGGCAGCTCGAGCTGGCGCAGGATGTTCTCCGCATGGCCGGTCAGGGCTTCCAGTGCGTCCCAGGACTCCTGCGGCCGGACCATCTGCACCAGTTCCACCTTCTCGAACTGGTGCTGGCGGATCAGACCGCGGGTATCGCGACCATGGGAACCCGCCTCGGCACGAAAACAGGGCGTATGGGTCACATAACGCAGCGGCAGCTCGCTGTCATCGACGATGCTGTCGCGCACGAAATTGGTCACCGGCACCTCGGCGGTGGGTATCAGGTACATCGGCCGTCCATCGTGATCGATGCGGAACAGATCCTCTTCGAACTTCGGCAACTGCCCGGTGCCATAGAGGCAGTCCGCATTGACCAGATAGGGGACATAGGCTTCGGTATAGCCGTGCTGCTCCACATGCTGCGCCAGCATGAACTGGATCAGCGCCCGATGCAGCCGTGCAATGCCGCCCGTGAGGGTGACGAAACGGGCACCGGAGAGTTTCGCCGCACGCTCGAAATCCATGCCCCGGTGCAGCGCACCCAGGTCCACATGATCACGGACTTCGAAATCGAAGGACGGCGGCTGGCCCCAGGTTTCGACGATGAGGTTGTCGTCCTCGCTGTCGCCCTCGGGCACCGAATCGTCCGGCAGATTGGGTACCGAAAGCAACAGCGCGTCGATCTGCGACTGGATCGCTTCCAGCTCCTGCTCCACCGCCTTCAGCTCATCGCCGAGATGGGCGACGCGGTCGAGCAACGGCTGGATGTCCTCGCCCTGGGCCTTGGCCTTGCCGATCGCCTTGGAGGAGGTATTGCGCTCGTTCTGCAACTGCTGGGTGCGCACCTGCAGGCGCTTGCGCTGTTCCTCAAGTTCGAGAAAACGGTTCTTGTCGAAGTCGAAATGCTTGCGGCGCAGGCGTTCCACGACGCTGTCGATATCGCTGCGCAACAGTTTGGGGTCCAGCATGGGAATCTATCTCACGAGTAGTCGCGCGCCCAGCCAGCCCAGCCAGACGCCCAGTAAACTGCCGAAAACACTGATCAGCACATAGGCCACGACCCGACCCGTCGCACCCTGATGCAGGGCGTTCAGCCCGTCCAGCGCGAAGGTGGAAAAAGTCGTATAGGAACCCAGAAAGCCGACCAGCAAAGCCACCCTCACTTCTTCCGGCAATGCCAGCCGCTGGGTCAGCAGCACGCTGAGAAAGCCCATCAGCAGCGAACCGGTGACATTGACCATCAAGGTGCCGAAGGGGAAACCTGTGCCCAGCCAGGCATAGGTATGCGTGGATACCCAGTAGCGGCAGACCGCGCCGAGCGAACCGCCCGCGGCGATGGCCAGATACAGTGTCATGATGGAAAATGGCGTTGTTTTCGGGTCGAAAGGCGGTATTGTACAGCACTCCGAAAACAATAGTACCCGACCCGCCCGCCGTGCCCGCCCTGCCCCCGACCGCCACCGAAGCGCGCTCCCTGCCCGAGAACATCGGCAGTCTGATCCGCAATCTGGCCGCCCGCCAGGGCTTCGAGGCCGCTGGCGTGACCCGGGCACGCATCGACCGCGATTCGACCCTGTATCCCCAGTGGCTCGAGCGCCAGTTCCATGGAGAAATGGGCTATATGGCGCGCAATGTGGACAAGCGGCTGGACCCGACGCTGCTGGTGCCCGATACCCTCAGCGTCATCTGCCTGCGCATGAATTACCTGCCCGAGCCCTCGTCGCGCGCCCGCACGCTGCTCGACCACCCGAGCAAGGCCTATGTTTCACGCTATGCACTGGGCCGGGATTACCACAAGCTGATCCGCAAGCGCCTGCAAAAGGTGGCCTACGAACTGTCCGCCCGGATCGGCAGGTTCGGTTTCCGGGTATTCACCGACAGTGCACCGGTACTGGAACGCAGCCTCGGCGTCCAGGCCGGTATCGGCTGGCGCGGCAAACACAGCTGTCTGCTGACCCGTGATCAGGGTTCCTGGTTCTTCCTCGGCGAGATCTTCACCGACCTGCCGTTGCCCGAAGACGGCCCCATGGACCCCCACTGCGGCGACTGCCGTGCCTGCATCGACGCCTGTCCCACCGGCGCCATCGTCGAACCCTATCTGGTGGATGCACGACGCTGCATCAGCTACCTGACCATCGAGCACCACAGCGCCATCCCGGTCGAGTGGCGATCCGCCATCGGCAACCGTATCTACGGCTGCGACGATTGCCAGATCTTCTGCCCGTGGAACCGTTTCGAACAGACCACCCGCATCCCCGACTTCCAGCCCCGGCACGGCCTCGACGACATCGAGCTGCTGGAGCTGTTCGGCTGGAGCGAACGCCAGTTCCTCGACCGCTTCGAGGGTTCACCGATCCGCCGTATCGGCTATGCCCGCTGGCGCCGAAACCTGGCGGTGGCGCTTGGAAACGCCAGCGCGGACCCCCATATTCTGCATGCCCTCGAACAGGCGCTGACCGGGGCCGACAGCCTGATCGCCGAGCACCTGCACTGGGCCATCAGCCAACAGCAACTCAAACTCGCGGAGACCCGCCGATGAAAGCCTGGACCGACTGCCTCGCCACCCAGTCCCACGCACCATTGCAGGAAAGCAATGGCCTGTGCGCACTGGACGATCACGGATTGCTCTATGTGGGCGGCGACGACGCCACCGAATTCCTGCAAAACCAGCTGTCCAACGATATCACCCGCATCGGTACCGGCCGCTCGCAACTGAGCGCCTTTTCCAATGCCAAGGGGCGCATGATCGGCCTGTTCCGGGTGATTCCCATCGAGGGCGGCTACCTGCTGCTGATGCCGCGCTCGATGATCGCCTCGGTACAGGAAAAACTGCAGCGATTCGTGCTGCTGTCGAAGGTGATCCTCGCCGACATCAGCAATGATTTCGCCCTGATCAGCGTTACTCTGGACGCACAGGACGCCGTGCCCGGGCCCGACTGGCCGCAGGACATCGATGCCGTTCACCAGACCGATACCCTGATCAGCGTTCGTCTGCCGGCCGCCGAGGGCCGCCGCCGCTGGCTGCTGCTGTCCACCGACACCGCGGAAGCCATTGCCCTGTGGCGACGCCTGGCGAATGAGTTCGCCGTCAACGGTCCCGAGCACTGGCGACTGCAGAACATCGATGCCGGCATCCCCACGCTGTACCCGGAGACCAGCGAAGCCTTCGTGCTGCAGATGGCCAATTTGCAATTGATCGACGGTGTCAGCTTCAAGAAGGGCTGCTACCCCGGTCAGGAAGTGGTGGCCCGCATGCAGTATCTGGGCAAGCTCAAGCGGCGCATGTACCGCGCCGAAATCGACAGTGTCCGAGCGCCCGCGCCGGGCGATGAACTGACCGCTCGTGACGCGGAAAGCAGCGATGGCAGCGGCAAGGTGGTCGATGCCGTATCACTGCCCAACGGCGGCAGCCGCATGCTGTTCATCGCCCGTATCGATCGCGCCGAAAGCGGCGACCTGAAGCTGGTGGAACAGCCCGCAACCGAAATACGCCTGCTGCCGCTGCCCTACGCCTTCGAGGACAACGCTGAAGCATGACCCGGCCACGAAAATAATCCGGCTGCCGACTGGTCAACCGTCCACGGCCTTCTATACTCCTGTCAGCTCTTACAGACAGGGTATCGCCCATGACCAGCATTACCGCCGAATCCGTCCTCGACGACCTGGAACACAACCGCCTGCCGCTGCCCACGCTGCCCGAGGTAGCGATCCGGGTGCGCGACACGGTGGACGATGAAGACGCCACCATCAAGGACATCGCCGACATCATCATCACCGATGCAGCGCTCTCCGCGCGCATCATCCAGGTTGCCAACTCCGCGCTCTACCGGGGCATGAGCCCGGCCACCAGCGTACAGGCCGCGGTCACCCGCATGGGCCTCAACACGGTGCGCAATCTGGCCACCTCACTGGTCATGAAGCAACTGTTCCAGGCCACCAACCCGGTGGTGGACAAGTACCTGCGCAAATACTGGAAGCTTTCGACCGACATCGCCGCACTGAGCGCGGTGCTGGCCAAGATGTACACGACGCTGGAATCCGATTCAGCCCTGCTCGCCGGACTCACCCATTCCATCGGGGTCTCCCCGATCCTGGTCAAGGCCGAAAGCGACCCTGTCCTGCTCAACAACCCCGACGCCCTCAATGGCCTTTTGCAGGAGCTGTCGCCACGCATCGGCGAGAAAATCCTCGAAAACTGGGAATTCGCCCCCGACATGGTCCAGGTGCCGGCCGAACATCTGGACATCCACCGTCAGCACGGTGGTGACCCGGATTACTGCGATGTGGTGCAGGTGGCGCTGGTGCAGACGGTGGCCGGTACAGACCATCCGCTAGGCAGCGTGGAGCTTGAGCAGTTGCCCGCCTATCACCGGCTGGGCATGGCCGGAGACTTCGAGGAAATCGACATGGAAGGCGGTGTGCAGGAAGTGAAGGAAGCGATCGCCTGAACCGCCCCGGACGGGCGCCGCCCCCAGGCCCGGGCGTTGCCCGAACCGACTACAGCTCGTAGTTCTTGCCCAGCTCCATGTCGTGCTCTTCTTCGAGACCCCGCTGCGCGGGATCGAGCAGGCCGGGCAGCACCCGCTTGAGGCTCTTGAACAGCTTGGGACCGGCAATGTCGATGACATAGCCGGTAATCCATTTGTTGTCCTTCTCGCCCATCTGGGCGCTCACATGATCACCCACCAGCCGCAGATAGACGAAGCTGGGGCCGTCCTTGCGGTCGAACTGGCATTGGGCGTATTCGGCAAAACGCCGGTTGAGCAGGTCGAGGAAGGGTTTGTGGTAATCGCCCGGGCCATCGGTTTCGATGCGGTTGTCCTGAAGAATATCGGCCATGTGCAGCCCCGCCGCGCTGATCAGCCGGTTGCGCTGCTCGAGATCGAAACGATCGAACACCATGCGGTCGACCAGTTGCAGCAGGTAAGCCGCATACTCTGTGAGCACATCCAGCCGCTGCGACTGGGTGGTGGTCTCGAAACCTTCGTTTTCGAGATCGAGCACGCCCTGACCGGCGATCTGCCAGATATTGAAACTGATCGCGGAGCCGATCTCTTCCAGGCTGCGGGCGCGCCCGCGCTGGTTCCAGCCGGTTTTCAGTCTTGCCATGTCATCAAACTCGTATAGCCATCTCGATGCGGGAATGCTAGCATAAAATACCTGAGTATTTTACTAAGGATTTTATGGTTTCCACGGATTCACTCGAACGGCTGCGCCCGCAGGTCCAGTACAACTGCGACATATCCGACGCCCGCCATGCCGGCAACTATACCCTGTGCATCTATCTGCTCAAGATGCGCGAGTTCTACCGATGGATTCATGCCCTGGACTTCGAACAGGAGATCGAGGGTGAAGCCATCAGTCAGTGGCTGCGCGAGCGCGAGGACCGCTGGGATGCGGTGGCGGATGAAGACTACCGCCCTCTGAGGATCGACGGCCATGAATTCGACCCCTATGATCCGGCACCGGTCAACCGTGTGATCGGTGATTCCGGCCTGTTCTATCACGGCGGCATCGGTCAGAAGGGCGTGGACCACTTCGTGCTCGCCGAGCGAATCCAGCACTACGAGACCGACGGGGTGACGGTGACCATCGCCGGTCGGGAGTACGCACGCGACCTCACCGCCCCGCCGGCCATGTCCACCGACAGCGAGATCATCCTGCGCCGCGAATCGCTCAAGCGCATGTGTTGGGAACGCTATCAGGAATGGGCCTGGAACCGTTTCGACAACGCGATGGGGCGCGCCCTGTCCTTCTACCCCTTCGAACGCTCAATCCCCGAGGCGCTGGAAGCCATGGTGGATGTCGAGCAACACACCCTGATCCGGCATGAACTCGGCGAGATGGCGGTGACCCGGGAACTGGGCGATGACTGGCGGCGGCTGATGCACCGCCTGCTGGGTACCCGCGCCGAACTGCTGGCGCGCGCTGCCCGTGACCATCTGGCCGATTGCCGGGTACTGCTGCCCTGGCTGGCGGAGCAGGACAATCCGGCACCGGTGCATTTCTATTTTGCCAACCTCACCGCGCTGCGCCGCCAGCTCTTTCCGCAGGCCGTCGAAGCCTACCGCCGCTGGGATCAGGACGGCGATGCACGACACCTGATTGACCTGGCTCAAGCCGGAGAACAGCACTGGGGCAATACCCTGCATGCGCTGCTTGCAATCGCTGCCGACAGTGGGGAGAATCCGGCGCCAGCCGTGGCCGAATACCTCGACCAGGCACACCTGTGAGATCCGGCCCCATGAGCGAACTCAGCAGCATCCGCGAAGTCAAGCCCCTGTCCTTCATCTTCGAAAAGGAAGATGCCCTGCCCTGCTTTCTCTGTGACAACATGATCGAACGCTTCGAACAGGCCAAGGACGAGCAATACCTGGGGCGCATCGGCCAAACCTTCGAGGAAGACCGCTCGATCAAGAAGTCCACCGATCTGGTCGTCAGCGGAAAGCCGCACTGGAAGGATGTGGACAACAACCTGTTCCGCTCGCTGGGCCTCGCACTCAAGGAGTTCCGCGAGAAGTACGAATACTTCAAGGGGCCGTTCAAGGACAACGGCTACGCCATACAACGCACCCTGCCCGGCGAGCACTACCACTGGCACATCGACGGCGGCAGCCACCAGTTCGCCGAACGGCAACTGGTCGCCGTCTGGTACCTCAATGATGTGCCCGGTCCGGGCGGTGAGACGGAGTTCCTTTATCAGGATGTAAAGATCAAGCCCACCCAGGGCAAGCTGGTGCTGTTTCCCCCCTTCTGGACCCACGAGCACCGGGGCGTGACGCTGCAGCAAGGCGTCAAGTACATCGCCACCACCTGGGTGGTCTTCGCCTGAGGCTCAGTCTGCCACCGAGACACGCAACGCGCAGAACTTGAATTCCGGAATTTTCGCCACAGGGTCCAGCGCCTCGTTGGTGAGCAGATTGGCGGCCGCCTCACGGTAGCAGAAGGGCATGAACAGGCTGCCTCGCGGCATGCCCGGATCGATCACCAGGCCGGCTACGATCGAGTTGCGCCGTGTCTCAAGCCGTATCCGATCACCTTCTTCAAGCCCCAGCGACGCGCAATCCTCCGCATTCATGGTGACCACAGGATTCGGTTGCAGGGCATCGAGCACCGTCGCCCGCCGTGTCATGGCACCGGTGTGCCAGTGTTCAAGTTGCCGACCGGTAATCAGCACGAACGGATAGTCTTCGTCCGGCAATTCATCGGCGCGGCTGAAGGTGGCGGGTACGAAACGGCCCAGCCCCGTATCGGTTGGGAAACGCTCCTCGAACAGCACCGCCTGCCCCGGATCATCTTCACTGGTACAGGGATAGATCACCGAATCCTCCCGCTGCAGCCTTTCCCAGCTGATGCCCGAAATGCTGGGCATCGCCAGTCGCATTTCCTCGAATACGCTTTGCGGGCCATCATGGTTCCAGTCCAGTCCCAGGCGTCGGGCAATCTGCTGAATGATCCACAGATCCTGACGCGCCTCGCCGGGCGGCTCAACGACCTCTCGGCCCAGCTGTACGCGTCTGTCGGTATTGGTGAAGCTGCCGGTTTTTTCGGCAAACGCCGAAGCCGGAAGCACCACATCGGCAAAGCCGGCGGTTTCGGTGAGGAACAAATCCTGCACCACCAGATGGTCCAGACGGGCCAGGGCCGCCCGGGTTCGCGCCAGATTGGGATCCGACATGGCCGGGTTCTCGCCCATGATGTACATGCCGCGGATTCGCTGCTGTTCAATGGCGTGCATGATTTCGACCACCGTCATGCCGGGCCGGTCACTGAGCCGGCATCCCCAGAGCTTCTCGAATCCCGCCCGTGCTGCGCCGTCTGACACGGCCTGGTAATCGGGCAGGAACATGGGAATCAACCCGACATCCGACGCGCCCTGCACATTGTTCTGCCCGCGCAGCGGATGCAGCCCGGTCCCGGGTCGCCCGATCTGTCCGCTCATCAGGGCCAGGGCGATCAGGCAGCGGGCATTGTCTGTGCCATGCACATGCTGGGAAATGCCCATGCCCCAAAAGATCATCGCACTCCGCGCCCCAGCATAGAGACGAGCCACTTCGCGCAGGGTTTCGGCATCGATGCCACAAACGGGGGCCACCCGCTCGGGCGGGTAATCGGCCAGGTGCCGTTTCAGTGCCTCGAAGCCTTCGGTGCGCTCTGCAATGAAGGATTCGTCACAGAGTTTTTCGTCGATGATTGCATGCATGATGCCATTGAGCAGGGCCACATCGGTATCCGGGTGGAACTGCAGGGCATGGGTCGCATGGCGCATCAGTTCGGTTCTCACCGGGTCTGCCACGATCAGCTTCGCCCCGTGGCGCGCCGCATTCTTCATCCAGGTCGCCGCCACCGGGTGATTGACCGTGGTGTTGGAACCGATGATGAACAGGACCTCCGCCTGCGCCACATCGGCCACCGGGTTCGATACCGCGCCCGAGCCGATGCCTTCCAGCAGTGCCGCCACCGAGGAGGCATGGCACAGGCGGGTGCAGTGATCCACATGATTGCTGCCGAAACCGCAGCGCACCAGCTTCTGGAACAGATAGGCTTCCTCGTTGCTGCCCTTGGCCGAACCGAAACCGCCCAAAGCCTCGCCGCCGTGGGTTTCCCGGATCGTCCTGAAACCCTCTGCCGCCCGGTCGAGCGCCTCTTCCCAACTCGCTTCGCGGAAATATCTGTCCATATCCGCGGGATCCACCAATGCCTCGGTCTTGGGTGCATCCTCACGGCGTATCAGAGGCCGTCTGAGTCGATCCGGATGACGGATGTAATCGAAACCGAAACGCCCCTTCACACACAGCCGCGAGCGGTTGGTGGCACCATCGCGGCCCGTCACCGCGCGAATCTGGCCGTGCCGCAGATGATAGGTCACCAGGCATCCCACACCACAGTAGGGGCAGAGCGATTCGACTTGCCGTTCCATCACCGGCATTGCGACCTCAGTGGCCGGCATCAATGCGCCGGTAGGACAGACCTGCACGCATTCGCCACAGGCAACACAGCTGCTCGCTCCGAGGGAATCATCAAGGTCGAACACGATCCGCGACCGGCTGCCACGCAAGGCATAACCGATGACATCATTGCCCTGTTCTTCCCGACAGGCGCGCAGACATCGGTTGCACTGGATGCAGGCATCAAGATGGACGGCAATGGCCGGATGAGTCAGATCCGCCGGCGGCTGATCGCGCATAGCAAAACGCGGGCGTCCAATCTTGAGGCGGTCGGCCCAGTGATCCAGCTCGGAATCGCCGCGCCAGGGCGAACGCCCTTGCTCGGGCATGTCGGCGCGCAACAGTTCGATGACCGTGCGCCGGGCCTTGATGGCGCGTGGCGTATCGGTGTCGACCGCCATGCCCTGGACGGGATGACGGCAACAGGAAGGTGCGAGCACCCGTTCACCCTCGATCTCCACGACGCAGGAACGGCAGTTTCCATCGTTGCGCAGCGATGGATGGGTGCACAGGTGTGGCAGTTCAACGCCTTCCCGTTCCGCCACCTGCAACAGCGTCTCTTCAGGGGCCGCTTCAACCTCTCTCCCGTTGAGGCGAAAACGGATGATTGATTCAGCCATCGTCACCCTCCAGCTCATCGGCGAAATGTTCCAGCAGGCAGCGAATCGGGTTGGCGGCTGCTTGCCCCAGACCGCAAATGGAGGCATCGGCCATGACCTGGCACAGATCCTCCAGCGCTTCGAAATCCCAATGCTCACGCGCCATCATGTCCACCGCCTTGGCCGTGCCCACCCGGCAGGGCGTGCACTGGCCACAGGATTCATGTTCAAAGAAACGCAGCGCGTTGAGTGCCAGATCCTTCGCCCGATCCCGATGGGAAAACACGATCACCGCCGCCGATCCAACGAAACAGCCGTATTCCTCGAGTGTCCCGAAATCCAGTGGCAGATGCCCCAGACGGGCGGGCAACATGCCGCCTGAAGCCCCTCCGGGGAAATACCCGTAAAACTCGTGGCCCGGCTGCATGCCGCCACAGTAATCGTCGATCAACTCGCGGACACTGATGCCGGCCGGTGCCCGGTAGACACCCGGCCGCCGTACACGCCCGGATACCGAGTAGCTGCGCAACCCGGTCGGCCGTGTTTTTCCTTCAGAGTCGAGGCAGGCCTCCACGGCATCCCGGATCCAGTGCAGGGTTTCCAGGTTGTGTACCAGCGTAGGATGGCCGAACAGACCGGACTCAGTGACATAGGGCGGCCGCTGGCGGGGCATGCCGCGCTTGCCTTCCAGCGATTCGAGCAGGGCCGATTCCTCGCCACAGACATAGGCCCCCGCCCCTCGTCTCAGCTCGATCAGGGGCAACAGCCCCTGCACTGGCGGATCCTCCTGCAGGCGTTTCAGCTCCTGCTCCAGCATTCGCCGGCAGGCGGCATATTCGTCGCGCAGATAGAGAAAGATCTTGTCACAACCGGTCACATGGGCAGCGATCAGCGCCCCTTCCAGAAAGCGGTGCGGATCGGATTCCAGAAAATGGCGGTCCTTGAAGGTTCCCGGTTCGCCCTCGTCGATATTGACGACCAGATAATGGGGAGGGGGCTGGCGCATCAGCGCTTCCCACTTCAGCACCGAGGGAAACCCGGCGCCGCCCAGACCGCGAAGGCCGGATGCGCGCAGGGCGTCCACAACCGCATCTCCGCTCAGTTCTCCCTGATGGAGCCGTTCCAACAGGCGGTATCCGCCCCCATTGCGGTAGTCTCCATAATCGATGGACGGTTGCAACGGTTCCGGCCGGTCATCTCCGGACTCGATGACCCGGACAACGCGATCGACGGTGGCCTGTTCGATCGGGTTCTGACCAAACATCGCCACCGGCGGCCGGGCACAGCGCCCCACGCAGGGCGTGGGCAGCACCCGCACCCCGCTGATGTCCAGAGTCTTCAGCGCATTGAGCAGGGCCTCCGACCCGGCCATGGCACAGGCAAGCGAATCGCAGACCCGCAGGGTGTAGCGGGGAGGCGCATCATCGTCACCGTGGAGCGGATCGAAATGTTGGTAGAAGCTTGCAACTTCATGCACCTCTGCGACGCCCAGGCCAAGTTCATGGGCCAGCGCCACCTGCAGACGCTGGGGAATATGGCCGAAACAGTCCTGTACCCGGTGCAGGTACTCGATCAAGCGATCTCTTCGCAACCGCTGGCTGCCCAGCAGATCACGAAGTTCCGTCAGGGACCGTGCATCGGCACGGCGTCCTCTGGGCTGATGTTTGCTCCGCCCTGCCATGGTGGCCTCCGGCTGCTGTGACGGCAACTCCGGCAATTGCTCAGCGCTGCCGGTTGAGGGCTTGCGCGTGACGCATCAGATGATCGCCGATGAAGGTGGCGATGAAGTGATAACTGTGATCGTAGCCTGGCTGTCGGCGCAGATCCAGCGGGATTTCCGCTTCCTTGCAGGCGTTTTCCAGATCCTCGGGCTTGAGTTGCCCTTCCTCGAGGAACTCGTCGGCCGTGCCCTGATCGACAAGAATTTCATCAACACGGGCGCCGTTGCGGATCAACTCCACTGCATCGTAGGCCGCCCAGGCGTCACGGTCCTCGCCAAGATAGGCGGAAAAACAGCCTTGCCCCCAGCCGCATTCACTGGGATGGCAGATGGGCGCAAAAGCCGATACGGAAGCGTATGCATCCGGGTTTTTCAGGGCGCAGATCAGCGCGCCGTGCCCGCCCATGGAATGCCCGCTGATGGAGCGCAGACCGGGGATCAATGGCAGCTCGGATTCCACAAGCCGCGGCAACTCATCCGTCACATAGTCGTACATGTGATAGTGGCGGTTCCAGGGCAACTGGGTCGCATTGACATAGAAACCTGCACCCTGTCCGAGGTCGTAGCGATCTGGGGCATCGGGCACATCGTCTCCTCTGGGGCTGGTGTCCGGGATGACCAGGGCCATGCCCAGATCGGAGGCATAGCGCTGGGCCCCCGCCTTGACGCGGAAGTTGTCATCGGTGCAGGTCAGACCCGACAGCCAGTACAGCGCAGGCACCGGACCTTTCTCGGCGGCCGGTGGCAGGTAGACCGAAAAGGTCATCGGACAATGACAGACCTCGGAATCATGCCGATAGCGGTTGAGGTAACCACCAAACTCCTTGATGGATTCGATCTGTTTCATGACGCGCCCTCAGAAAATGATGACCGAGCGGATGCTCTTGCCTTCATGCATCAGGTCGAAGGCCGTGTTGATGTCTTCCAGCCCCATGGTATGGGTCACCATGCTGTCCAGCTCGATATCGCCCTGCAGGTAACGGTCCACATAGCCGGGCAGTTCGGTCCGGCCCTTGACCCCGCCAAAAGCGGTGCCTTTCCAGGTGCGTCCCGTAACCAGTTGAAACGGCCGGGTCGAGATTTCCTGACCTGCTCCGGCCACGCCTATGACCGTGGAAACACCCCAGCCCATGTGTGTACACTCGAGCGCATCCCGCATGACATGCACATTGCCGATGCACTCGAAGGAATAATCCACTCCTCCGCTGGTCATCTCCACGATGTGTTCGACCACATTCCCGTCGATCTTGCTCGGGTTGACAAAATCGGTCGCACCCAAGGCCTTGGCCATCTCCCATTTGTCATCGTTGATATCCACCGCAAGAATGCGTGAAGCGCCGGCCATGACCGCTCCCTGAACCACCGACAGCCCGATCCCGCCGAGACCAAACACGGCCACCGTGGAGCCCGGTTCCACCTTGGCCGTGTTGAGCACCGCGCCAATGCCCGTGGTCACACCGCACCCGAGCAGGCAAACCTTGTCCAGAGGTGCCGCCTTGTTGATCTTGGCCAACGCGATTTCCGGTACCACGGTGTACTCCGAAAAGGTTGAACAGCCCATATAGTGATAGATCGGTTTGCCGCCCACCGAGAAACGGCGGGTGCCATCGGGCATGTAACCGGTCCATACGGTGCTGGCAATCGATTGGCAGAGGTTGGTCTTGGGCGACTTGCAGTATTCGCACTCACCGCATTCCGGGATGTACAGCGGAATGACATGATCGCCGGGCTTCAGGTCCTTCACCCCAGGCCCGCATTCGACCACCTCGCAACCGCCCTCGTGCCCGAGAATACAGGGGAAAGCGCCTTCCGGGTCATCGCCGGACAGCGTAAAGGCATCGGTATGACACACGCCCGAAGCGACCACCTTGAGCAGGACCTCGCCTTCTTTCGGGCCTTCAACTTCAACTTCCTCGATTTCCAGTGGCTTCTTCGGTTCCCAGGCAACAGCGGCTTTGCATTTCATGCGGTTCTCTCCTCGATTGGTGATGTGCAGAAGATGCGCGATAGAATAGAATGAATGTTCATTTCAGTCAACGGTGCCCATCGATCCTCACTGTGCACGTTCGGAGGGTGACTGAGAGAACGCCGTGATATAGGATGCGCGCCATGCCATACCTGAATCAATGTACCCAAATCCCCGAACCCGTCGATTGCCGCATACTGACCGCAGCGCTCGACCTGTTTGTGGAAACGGGCTACCACAAGGTGTCCATTCACGAAATACAGCGCCGCGCCAATGTCAGCATCGGCTCCATCTACAACCATTTCGGTGGAAAGGAAGGTGTGGCCCGTGCCCTGCACCAGCATATTCTTCGCGAACTGGAAGACATGATCGAGCGGGTATGTTCCGGCATCGACTCCCCGCTGCACTGTTGCGAAGCCATCATCGCCAAGTTGTTTGAACACACCGAGACTCACCGCAACATCATCGCCTTCGCGTTTCACGCCAAGCACAGCGACTTCCTGCCCGACGAACCCCTGCTGTACCATTCCGCTCCGTTCTCGCGCATGCGCTCCATCGTCGAAAAAGGCATGGCTAGAGGCGAGATCCGGGAGATGAACTCCTGGGTAGCCACCTCGAGCGTGTTCGGCGGCGCCATTCGGCTGATCCAGCTGCGCCTCGACGGTGTCATCGACGAACCGCTGAGCGGTCTTCATGAGCAGTTGATGGATGCCATCCTCGGCGGGGTATTGCCCGGCCGCAGCCCAAAAAAAACCGCGGCACGGTAAAAACCGGCCGCGGTCACAGGGTGTGAGGACTCCGTTACCGGGATTCGGGCTTGACCACCAGCACCGAACAACGGGAGTGGCGCACCACCTTGGCGGCGACCGAACCGAGGAAGATCTGCTCCATTTCGTTGTCATGTGAAGGAATCACGATCAAGTCGATGCCGTTCTTCCTGGCCTGCTTGAGGATCTGCTCGGGTGGATTGCCCTCGGCCACGATCAGCTTGGGTTTGACCGCTTTGGGGATGTGCGTTTTCACATACTCCTTGAGGTGATCGGCGATGACTTTCATCGCCTTCTTCACCGTATCCTCATCGAAGAACGAAGCCACCAGCGGCATGCCGAAGCCAGGAGCAACGGTCATGACATAGAGTTCCGCATTCGAGCGTTCGACCTCTTCCAGGGCCAGTCTGAGCGCGCGGGCCGCGGCATCCGAGTGCTCGAGATCGACGGGCAGCAATATTTTCTTGAACATGTCAGTATCTCCTGTTCCGGTTAGGCGGCGGCTTCAGCCGGCTTTCTTCCCGCATTGATACGGCTTTTCTGCGACAGATAGACGAGCAACAACAACAGCAGGGCCGGAATGAACATCCATTGCTTGCTCGGCCGGTCCGCAGGCACCTGTACATCAGCCACTTCCCAGTCGAAATCCAGTTTCTGTCGTTCGGCGGCGCTGCCGAACACCAGATTGTCGATCAGCATCTTGCCGTTCTCCTCGCGCAACTCGAGGCCGGCCGCCTTGGTCAATCGCTCCTTGCCGTCTTCATTGGCCTCGCCCACCGGCAGCATGACCACCTTGTCGACAGGCTTGCCTTCCAGGGTCTCGCCGAGTACATGCACGCGCACCTGAGACTTGGGCGGCAGCTCCTTGACGATGTCGTAAATCTGCGTAGCCGGTGCCTTCTGCAACGGCGGATAGACCATGTCCCACCAGAAGCCGGGACGCACCAGGGTGAATGCGATCAGCAGCAAGGCGGCCGTCTCCCAAAGTTTGGTTTTGGTCAGCCACCAACCCTGGGTGGCCGCAGCGAACAACAGCATCGCCGCCGTTGCCGACACCACCACCAGCGCCAGATGGACAGGACCGCCAATGCCAATCATCAGCAGTTCGGTATTGAAAATGAACATGAACGGCAATACCGCGGTGCGGATGTCGTAGGTGAAACCCTGCACGCCGGTCTTGATCGGATCACCCCCGGAAATCGCTGCCGCGGCATAAGCCGCCAGACCCACCGGTGGCGTGTCGTCCGCCAGAATGCCGAAATAGAACACGAACAGATGGACCGCAATCAGTGGAACGATCAGACCATTGGCGGCACCCACCTGCACGATGACTGGCGCCATCAGCGAGGACACCACAATGTAATTGGCGGTGGTCGGCAGTCCCATCCCCAGCAGCAGGCTGATGCCCGCGGTGAACAGCAACATCAGGATGATATTGCCGGCGGATATGAACTCGACGAATTCGGACATCACCAGGCCAATACCCGTCAGGGTAACGGTGCCCAGAATGATGCCGGCGCAGGCGGTGGCCACACCGATGCCGATCATGTTGCGGGCACCGGTGACCATGCCATCGACAAAATCCCCCGCACCCTCACGCAGTTTGGCGCCGATCTGTCCCTGCCCCTTGAAGAAGGCTTTCAACGGCTTGTGGGTGAACAGGATCACCACCATGAACAACGAGGCATAGTAGGCGGAGAGTCCGGGCGACAAGCGCTCGACGGTCAGGCACCAGATCAGCACCACCACCGGCAGCAGGTAGTAGAGACCGGCCTTGACGATCGGTCCGGGTACCGGAAGCTGATCGATCTCGTCGCTGTTACCCAGTTCGGGGAAGCGGGTCGAGTATTTCACCAGCGCCACATAGACGGCCAGAATGATCGCACTGGCCACCCACAAGGTGGCGTCACCGGCCACATCCTTGACCCAGCCAAAACCGTAATACACGATGCCGGAAAGTATGATGATGCCGAGCACATTGACCAGGAACACCAGCATCGACTGCAGGAAGGATCGCTTGATCGCCCGCGGCAGCCCCTCAAGACCGGCCTTGGAGGCTTCCAGATGGACGATGTAAACCAGAGCAATATAGGAAATGATCGCCGGCAGGAAGGCGTGCTTGATGACCTCGATGTAGGAGATGCCGACAAACTCGATCATCAGGAAGGCCGCGGCGCCCATGACCGGCGGCGTCAGCTGGCCATTGGTGGATGAGGCCACCTCGACCGCGCCCGCTTTCTCGGCCGGGAAGCCGACCCGCTTCATCAGGGGTATGGTGAAGGTGCCGGTGGTGACCACATTGGCGATCGACGAACCGGACACCAGGCCGGTCATCGCCGAGGAGACCACAGCCGCCTTGGCCGGACCTCCCCGCATGTGACCGAGCAGGGAAAAGGCCACCCAGATGAAGTAATTGCCCGCGCCAGCCTTCTCCAGCATCGAACCGAACAGCACGAACAGGAATACCATGCTGGTGGACACACCCAGGGCCACGCCGAACACGCCTTCCTGCGACAGCCACATGTGGTTCATCGCCTTGGCAAAGCTCGCGCCCTTCCAGGCGATGACTTCTGGCGCCAGATGCCCGAAAAAGACATACAACAGGAACAGCAGCGCGATCACCATCAGCGGTGGGCCGAGCGAGCGGCGCGCCGCTTCCAGCACCATGACAAGCCCGATTCCGGAAACCACCAGATCCAGCGTGGTCGGAAGACCGGGACGCTCGGCCAGTTCCAGTGCGAATACCGACAGGTACATGGCACAGGCCACGGCAACGATGGCCATGATCCAGTCCTGCACCGGTATGTAGCTGCGTGGCGAGCGCTTGAAGGTAGGATAGGCCAGATAGGCCAGACACAGGGCAAAGGCCAGGTGGATCGAGCGGGTATCGGTGTTGTTCAGCCGCAGCCAGGATACATATTCGCCCAGCGTGTAGAAGAACGGCGATGCGATCCAGAGCTGGAACAAGGACCAGGCAAAGGCGATCACGATCAGCAGTTTGCCGACTCCGCCCTCGGGTTGTCGTGCGCCGGTATCGGTTTCTGCAATCATCGCCTCCAGATCGGCGTCGCTTGCAGTCTTGGTGGTGTCGACCATCGGTATGTCTCCCCCTTTTATTATGAGATTTGCAAAGCCAAGTCAGCAGCCGCCCGGCGACTGACTTGGTTTTGGAAACGCACGGGGAGGAACGAGAAAGGGGCGCCGAGGCGCCCCTTGTCTCCGCGGAAATTACATCCAGCCGCGTTCCTTGTAGTAACGCACGGCACCTTCGTGCAGAGGAGCGGACAGGGCTTTCTTGATCATGTCCTTCTCCTTGAGGTTGGCGAAGGCCGGATGCAGCTTCTTGAACTGATCGAAGTTGTCGAATACGGCCTTGACCACCTGGTACACGGTGTCGGGTGAAGTGCGGGTGGACGAAACGAAGGTCGCGAACACGCCGAAGGTCGGGATGTCATTCGGGTTGCCGCGGTACATGCCGCCGGGGATGGTCGCGGTGTCGTAATACGGGTTATCGGCAACCAGCTTGTCGATGGCCGGACCGGTGACTTCAACCAGATTGGCGTCACAGGTGGTGGTGGCTTCCTTGTTCAGTGCCGCCGGGTGACCGACCAGCCAGAAGAAGGCATCGATCTTGTTGTCACAGAGCGCGCCCGGAGTCTCGGAAGACTTCATTTGCGCCGCCAGCTTCAGATCCTTGTTGGTATGGCCCAGCGCCTTCCACATGACATTCCAGGTGGCCTCGGTGCCGGAACCCGGGTTGCCGATGTTGACGCGCTTGCCGACCAGATCATCGACATGCTTGATGTTGGCGTCCTTGCGGGCAACGATGGTGACCGGCTCGGGATGAACCGAAAACACGGCGCGCAACTCCTTGAACGGACCGGCCTTGATAAAGGCCTCCTTGCCGGTGCCGTTATAGGCATGGTACTGCCAGTCGGACTGGGCCACGCCCATATCCAGTTCGCCGGAACGAATGGCGTTGATGTTGTAGACGGAACCGCCGGTGGACTCGACCGAGCAACGCACACCGTGCTGCTTGCGGCCCTTGTTGACCAGACGGCAGATGGCGCCGCCGGTGGGATAATAGACACCGGTGACACCGCCGGTGCCGATGGTGATGAACTCGGCCGCCATGCTCGAAGTGGCGCCGATGGAAGCCGCCAGCGCTACGCCCGCGGTGAGCAAGGTTTTGGAAAAGGTCTTCTTCATGAGTGTTTACTCCTGCTTGGTCTGTAAAACGGATGTTTATTGTTATTGGGCCTGAAGGCAGGCCGCCAAACGGCGAGCGGCCCGATCCAGCAGAAGGCAATATATCACCGTGAAAGTCGAAAACAAATGGCGGTTATTGATGTTTTTGTTATATCACCTGATGAAACGCTTCTATGGGCGGAAATCCACCCACGGCGAACGGCCGTTCAGGCGAGAGTCCGCAAGGCATTGCCGAGCACAGCCAGGATTTCCTGTACCTGTTCGCGCCGGCAGGTGCCCACCGATATGCGGTACCAGTCGGCATGCCGGTCCGCTCCGAACCAGGAAAATGGCAACACGCCAATGCCGACCTCGTCCAGCAGCCAGGCACGGACCGACTCATCATCCTCCAGCCTTCGGCCCGAAGGCGTGACGCGCCCCTTCAGGCCGAGGCGCACCGACAGGTAGATGGCCGCCTGTGGGGCGATGGCATCGACATCGAAGCCCTCGGCCCGCAGCGCCATGATGCCGTCGTAGAAGCCCTGCAATCGCGCCTGCAATTCACTGCGAAAGCGGTCGAGGAAGCTGTCTACTGCAGCGTCATTGGCCAGAAAACCGCCACAGGCAATCTGCTCGGGTTTCGGTGCCCAGGCGCCCACATGGGCGATGAAAGCACGCATCTTGCCGATGATCTCGGCCGGCCCCGTGCCCCAGCCGACGCGCACACCGGTGCCGGCAAAGGATTTCGATACGCCATCGATGAACACCGCATAGGGCCGAATCTCCGGACAGACCGCCAGCGGGTGATGGAAGGCATGAGCGCCGAATGTCAGCAGCCAGTAGACCTGGTCGAACATCACATACAGCGGCTTGGCTCCAGCCGGACGGCGGCGATTCTCCTCCACCACCAGAGTACAGATATCCAGTAACTGATCTCGATCCATCAGCGTACCGGTGGGGTTCTGCGGCGAGCACAGGGCCAGCAGGCTGGCGTCTTCAATCACTGGACGCAGGGCATCGGCGGTGGGGAAGAAGTTGTCTTCCGGCCGGGTATCCACCGGCACCGGATGCGCGCCGAGCAACTGGCAATAGTATTCGTTGTTCCAGGAAGGCACCGGATACACCACCCGGTCGCCCGGATCGACCACGCTTTGATAAAAGGAATAGATCAGCGGCCGCGAGCCGCTGGCGATCTGTATCTCGTCCAGCGCGTGCTCGACGCCGCATGTCCGTTGCAGCAGGTGTGCCACCCCCTTGCGCAGAATGTCGAGTCCAAAGGCACCGGGGTAATTGGTCTGCTGCGCCCGGTAGGCATCGATGATGCCTTCGGTCAGGGCTTCGGGAATCGGAAAGATCGAGGCGTCGAAATCGCCTACCGTCAGATTGTAGACCCGTTGTCCCTCGGCGATCCGGCGGTTGATCTCGGCGGCAATGACGAGTATCGGCGAGGTGGTGATGGCTTCTGCGGCAGCGGACAGTTTCATCGGTCGATCCGTTCAGGAAAAGTCGCATCATCGAAGAAGCCCCCCTGCCCTGTCAACCGGCTCACGGCTTAGAAGGCTTCGCTCTAGCGTCATAAGCATTTGCACTATCCGGCGCGACAAAACCGGCCGCATCCCTGCGCGTGCGGCCACATTCACGGTTGGATTAACGATATACCGAAAGCGTATTGCAGGGTTGGCACACGGCCCCTAGCCTAGCGCTGTTACATTACGAGATCCGTCCATGCACGCCCTCGACGACCACTTTCATCACGCGCAGGTGATCATCAACGACCGCCTGCTGGACATCCCCAAATCCGCCACCCTGGCGATCAATGAGAAAAGCCGTCGCCTGCAGCGAGAGGGGAAGACGGTGTTCCGGCTCGGTCTGGGCCAATCCCCGTTCCCCGTTCCCGAGTTGATGGTGTCCCGGCTTCAGGCCTATGCCCGAGCCAAGGACTACATGGCGGTTCAGGGCTACCTTCCGCTGCGCGAGGCGATCGCCGGCTTTCTGAAGCGCAGCGAGGGGCTGGATCGCAGCGCTGCCGACATCATCATCGGGCCGGGCACGAAGGAATTGCTGTTCGGGCTGCAGATGGCATTGGATTGCGAGCTGGTTCTGCCCGCCCCGAGCTGGGTCTCCTACGCACCGCAGGCCGCACTGCTCGGCAAAATCGTGCACTGGATTCCAACCCGCCCGAACCGGGGCTGGAAACTGACCGCGGAAGACCTCGATGCTCACTGCCGGCGGCGCGCAGGTGGTCGCTGCCAATTGCTGATACTCAACAGCCCGAACAACCCCAGCGGCGCCTGTTACGACGCACTGGAACTGGAGCAGCTGGCCGCGGTGGCCCGCCGGCATGCGGTGATCATTCTCTCGGACGAGATCTACAGCGAGCTGCACTACCGCGGCGATCACCGTTCCATTGCCCGCTATTGCCCGGAACGCACGGTCATCAGCAATGGCATCAGCAAATGGGCCGGCGCAGGTGGCTGGCGACTCGGCTTTTTCGCCTTCCCGCCGGAATTGCGCCACCTGCTGCGGGCGATGACGGTAATCGCCAGCGAAACCTTCACCTCGGTATCGGCACCGATCCAGATGGCATCGATCTGCGCCTTTGAGGATTCCCCCGCACTGATTGGCTACATCCATGCCTGCCGACACATCATGCGTGGCATCGGCATCGATTTCAGCCAACGCCTGCGCGCCGCCGGCGTGGATGTGGTGACGCCCGGTGGCGGGTTCTACTGCCTGGCGGATTTTGCGTCTCAGACCGAAGCCTTGCGGCAGCGCGGCATCGCCAACGCACCGCAACTGGCCGCTGCACTGCTGGAAGAAACCGGTGTCGCCACCCTGCCCGGAGAGGATTTCGGGCTGCCTGACCGGTTGGCGCTGCGCCTGGCGCTGGTCGATTTCGACGGCGAAGGCCTGCTGCAGCAGGTGCTGGACGAGCCGGATCTGCAGGTCGACCTGGATCGCCCGGAGCTGGCAACGCTGGCCCAGGCCTGTGACCGAATTACCAACTGGCTGCCGACCGCTTGAACTACACTGTCATCAGGGCAAGGCGCTATACAGGGTTTTGCCGCAGCAACGGACAACACAGCCATCACCACCGATAGACAGGGAATACGCATGCACAAGCACTGGATTGACGATTTGTATGACCGCATCGGCGACGATCCGGATCTGCCGTCCTTCACCAAAAAGGAGTTGCACGACCTGTTTCCGCGCAGCTACCGTGACGATTTCGAGGTGGACGAGGCAGTGCTCGACCTGCACAAGCTGATCCGCGCCGAACGCGAAGACTGCCTGCAGGTGCGGCTCACGCCCTCGGACAGCGGCCAGGCCTTCGCCATCAAGCTCTACGCCATCTGCGATGCCGTGACCCTCAGCCGCTCCATGTCCATCCTCGAATCGATGGGTCTCGAAGTGCTGATGGAAAAACCCTACCGGCTGAAGCTCAACGGCAAGATTCTGTGGCTGCATCACTTCAGCCTGGGCAATTTCCGCGACCCCTGCATCGGCGAGAGCGCCGATCTGCCGGCCTACTTTGAACAGCTCTATCGGGATGTATGGCTCGGCCGCAGCGAAAACGACGCCTTCAACAGCCTGCTGTTTCAAACCTGTCTGCCCGAAGCCGACATCAACCTGCTGCGCGCCTACAGTGCCTACCTGCATCAGATACAGTTCCCCTATTCACGCGCGCTGATCATCGAAACTCTGAACGCGCACCCGCGCATTACACTCAAGCTGGTGCAACTGTTTCACCTCCATTTCAACCCCGAACAACGCGCCGACGAATTCGCACCGCTGCGCGAGGAGTACCTGGCCGACCTCAATGCCATCGAGTCGCTGGATCAGGACCGTATCTTCAAGCAGCTGCTGAACCTGATCGAAGCCACCGTGCGCACCAATTTCTTCCAGCGGGAAGACGGCCCACTCCCCTATCTGTCCTTCAAGATCGAATCGGCCCTGGTGGACGGACTGCCGGAACCGCACCCGCTGTATGAGATCTTCGTGTACAGCGCGCGCTTCGAAGGCATCCACCTGCGCGGCGGCAAGGTCGCCCGAGGCGGCATCCGCTGGTCGGACCGCAAGGAAGACTACCGCACCGAAGTGCTGGGCCTGATGAAGGCGCAGATGATCAAGAACGCGGTGATCGTGCCCGCCGGCTCCAAGGGCGGCTTCGTCACCAAGCGCATGGCCGGTCTGGACCGGGAACAGGGTTTTGCCGAAGTCAGGGCCTGTTATGAACTCTACATCCACTCGCTGCTGGAACTGACCGACAACATTGTCCATGGCGAGGTGGTGCACCCGGTGCGCACCCGCATCTACGACGACCCCGATCCCTACCTGGTGGTGGCCGCCGACAAAGGCACGGCGACCTTCTCCGATACCGCCAATGCGATTGCCATGCGACTCGACTACTGGCTGCAGGATGCCTTCGCTTCCGGCGGTTCCAGTGGCTACGACCACAAAAAGATGGGCATCACCGCCCGCGGCGCCTGGGAGTCGGTGAAACGGCATTTCCGCGTGCTGGGCCGGGACATACAGAACGAACCCTTCACCGTGCTCGGTATCGGCGACATGTCCGGGGATGTGTTCGGCAACGGCATGCTGTTGTCGCGCCAGATCCGGCTCGTCGCCGCCTTCAACCACCTGCATATCTTCATCGACCCGGACCCGGACATCGAGGCCAGCTACGCCGAACGCGAGCGCCTGTTCCGCCTGCCCCGTTCCGGCTGGAACGACTACAACAAAAAACTCATCAGCAAGGGTGGCGGTGTGTTCAGCCGCCGCCAGAAGAAGATCGTCATGAGCGACGCGATGAAGTCGCTGACCGGCAGCACGCGTGATTCGGTGACTCCGGACGAGCTGATTCGCCTGTTGCTGAAGGCACCGCTGGACCTGTTGTGGAACGGTGGCATCGGCACCTATGTGAAGAGCGAGCGCGAAACCCATGCCGATGTGATGGACAAGGCCAACGACGCGGTACGGGTGAACGGCCGCGAGCTGAGGGTCAAGGTGGTGGGTGAAGGCGGCAATCTGGGTTTCACCCAGCTGGGACGCATCGAGTACGCGATGAACGGCGGGCTGATCTATACCGATTCCATCGACAATTCCGCCGGCGTCGACTGTTCCGACCACGAGGTCAACATCAAGATCGCCTTCTCGCGCATGGTGCTGCGCGGCGAGATGACCCAGCAGGAACGCAACCGCCTGCTCGAAGACATGACCGACGAGGTGGCCGAACTCTGCCTGCGCAACAACTACGCGCAAACCCAGATCATCGACATCGTGCTGATGCAGTCCCCCGAGCTGATGCACGAACACCGGCGTTTCATCCGCCATCTGGAAAACCAGAAGGTGCTCAAGCGCGCGCTCGAATACCTGCCCGACGAGGACGAGATCACCGAACGCATCGCCCGCAACCAGGGGCTTACGGCACCCGAGATCAGCATTCTTCTGCCCTACAGCAAGCTGTTCTACAAGAACGCCCTGCTCGCCTCCGAGATCGCCGAGGAAGGCTTCGCCCAGCAGGTTCTACTGGACTATTTCCCGGAACCGATGCGCGCGGCCTTCCGCGAGGAAATTCTCAGCCACCCGCTCAAGCGCGAGATCATCGCCACCCGCCTGAGCAACCAGGTCATCGACCAGATCGGCCCCGGCTTTGGCTTCAAGATGCGCGAGGAGACCGGCGCCAACATCGTCAGCATCGCCCGTGCCCACCAGATCTGCAAGACCGTGCTCGACATCGATCCGCTGTGGGAACGGCTGCATCAGATGGATTGCCGGATCAACGAGACCCAGCGCTACCAGGCCTACCGTGGCATCGCCGGGCTGCTCGAACGCTCCATCAGCTGGATGCTGCGCTACCATCCGGCCAGTCTCGATGTGGAAGCCCTGATCGAACGCTACCACGCCGATTGCCGACGGCTGCGCAAGGTCATCCCGCACGCGCTCAGCGGTCAGGTGAGGCGAACCTATACCCGCAACCGCCGGCAGTTCATCAAGCAGGGCTTCCCGGAAGACATCGCCCGAGAACTGGCCGAAAACAGCATCCTCGCCGCCGCCTTCGACATCATAGAAATCCGTCTCAGCCTGCGCTCGCACATCGAAAACACCGCGCGCCTGTTCTTCGCCCTGTCGGAGCGTCTGCAGCTGGACTGGGTCCGTGACCAGATCTCGGAGACCAATGTGCGCAACCACTGGCATCAGCTGGCCATCGTCAACATGCGCAACACCCTGCACCGCTTCCAGCGCGAACTGGCCCAGGCCATTCTTCAGGCCGTGCCCAACAAGCGCCACACCACCAAGGCGCTGAAGCAGTGGCTGCAACACTACGACTACGCCGTTCGCCGTTACGATCAGATGCTTGCCGAACTGCAGGCCCTGCGCAAGCTCGACTACACCATGGCCAGCGTCGCCGTCTTCGAAGTGCGCCGCCTGCTGGCCCTCACCGCCCAGCAATGAGCCGCGATCCGGGCAGCCATCCACCGCAAGAGGATCGCAGTTTCGACGACGCGGTCGATGCCTTCGAGCAGAAAATCTACGGCAGCGCCAAGGGCGAGATCCGGCTTGCCGTCATCCACGATCACCTGACCTCATGCCTGCCGCGCATCGAATCCGGACCTGCGCTGGAGGTGTTCGACATCGGCTGTGGCCTCGGCCAGAGCGGCCTGTGGCTGGCGGAGCACGGCCACCGCGTCGTCTTCAACGACCTCTCCGAGCGCATGCTCGAACGCAGCCTGTCCCGGCACCACGAGCGCATGCCGGACCGTCAGCCCGAATGGGTTGCAGGCCCCTTCCAGCAGCTGGCCGAACACCACCCCCAGGGCTGCGATCTGCTGCTGTTCCATGCCGTGATCGAATGGCTGGCCGATCCCTTCTCGGGGCTGCGTCAGGCCGCATACCTGCTGCGCCCTGGCGGCTGGATGTCACTGGCCTTCTACAACCGCGACGCGCTGGTGTTTCGCAATCTGGTGCAGGGCAACTGGCGCCATGTGGAGCGTGCCCGGCTCGGCGGGCATCCGGGGGGCCTCACGCCCTACCACCCGCTAAGCCTGGAAGAAGTCGAGGATGCCTGCAACGCACTTGGACTCGAATGCCTGAGCCGTGCCGGTGTCCGCGTACTGCACGACTACCTCAGACCGGGGCTCGAGGAACGCCCACTGGATGAACTGATTGCCTTGGAGCAGCGCTATGCGCGCCATCCGGCCTTTCTCCGCCTCGGGCGTTACCTGCACCTGATTCTGCACAAGCCATCGGATGAAGCAGGCTGACGCATTTGTTAAGCTGGCATTCGTCCCGTACTGACATCATCTTGCCATGAACGCCCTGAAACGCCTTTCGATTCTCCTTTCACTGCTCCTGCTGATCACTGCCTGCGCCACCAACCTGGCGGGGCGGCGTCAGCTGATGCTGGTATCCGAAAACCAGGCCATACAGGCTTCGAAACAGGCCTATGTGAACACCCTGAAACCCTTCCAGCAAAAGGGCAAACTCAACAACGACCCGAAATTGGTGGCACGCATCCAGCGCATCACCGACCGTCTGATCGAGCAGGCCAAAATCCTGCGGCCGGAAACCCGCAAATGGGACTGGAGCGTGAAGATCATCGACGACCCAGACACCGTCAATGCCTGGTGCATGGCCGGTGGCAAGATGGCCATTTACACCGGTCTGATCGACAAACTCAAGGCCACCGACGACGAAATCGCCCAGGTCATGGGTCACGAGATCGCCCATGCGCTGCTCAACCACTCGGCGGAGCGAATGTCGGTGGCTATGGCCACCCAGCTTGCGGTGGGGGCATATGCCCAGAGCAAGAACGCCTCACCCGGCAAGACCGCGCTGGCCGCCGTGGCCGCGCAGGTGGCGATCACCCTGCCCAACAGCCGCACCAGCGAATCGGAAGCGGACCGTGTCGGCATCGAACTGGCCGCCCGTGCCGGCTATGACCCGCGCGCCGCAGTCACCCTGTGGCAGAAAATGGCGAAACTGGGTGGTGGCCGCCCTCCTGAATTCCTCAGCACCCATCCCTCGCCGAAAAACCGCGAGAAAGCGTTGCGAAAACTGGTGGACAAGATGATGCCTTACTACTTGAAGAACAAGTTGTAAGCTGTTGTTTTAACACGGTATTGTGAAGCCAATTCGGGAGCGCGGACTCAGCGCTCCCGCGTTCGCTCAATCTGTCTTGAGGCCCAGCACATCCATCATGTCGAACAGGCCAACAGGACGGTCGGCCAGCCAGGCGGCGGCCCGCACCGCGCCCTTGGCGAAGGTCATGCGGCTGGACGCCTTGTGGGTGATCTCGACCCGCTCGCCAATGCCGGCGAACATCACCGTGTGCTCGCCCACGATGTCGCCCGCGCGGATGGTTTCGAAGCCAATGGTTTCGCGCTTGCGTTCGCCGGTCTGCCCTTCACGCCCGTAGACGGCCACCTGTTTCAGGTCGCGGCCCAGGGTTTCAGCCACGACCTGCCCCATCTTCAGCGCGGTGCCGGAAGGCGCGTCCACCTTGTGCCGGTGGTGGGCTTCTATGACCTCGATATCCACCTCGTCACCAAGCACGCGGGCGGCCATTTGCAGCAGCTTCAGGCAGAGGTTGACGCCGACACTCATGTTCGGCGCATAGACGATGGCGATGGATTCGGCGGCCTGTCGAATTTTCGTCTCCAGTTCGTCATCACAGCCGGTGGTGCCGATCACCAGCTTGCGTCCGTGTTGCGCACAGAAATCCACATGGGCCCTGGTGCTGGTCGGGTGGGTGAAATCGATCAGCACATCGAAGGCATCGGCAGCCTCCAGCGAGGCGACCACCGGAACGCCGATACGCCCGATACCGGCCAGTTCGCCGGCATCACAGCCAGTCAGGCTGCTGTCCGGGCGCTCGGTGGCGGCGACCAGGGTGCATTGGGGGTGCTGGTGGCAGGCTTCGATCAGGGTCTTGCCCATGCGGCCGCCGGCTCCGGCGATGGCGATGCGGTTCATGCTGTGGCTCCCGGGTTCAGGATTTCATGTCTTCGAAGAACTTCTTGACCCCGTCGAACCAGCTCTTCTGGTTGGGGCTGTGCTTCTTGGAGGATTTCTCCAGGGTTTCACCGAACTGCTCCAGCAGTTCCTTCTGCTCCGCGTTGAGCTTGACCGGTGTTTCGACGATGACGCGGCAGATCAGGTCACCCTGGGGACCGCCGCGCACCGGCTTGACGCCCTTGCCGCGCATGCGGAACTGCTTGTGGGTCTGGGTGCCGGGCGGCACCTTCAGGGTCAGGCGGCCGTCCAGACTGGGCACCTCCAGCTCGCCGCCCAGCGCCGCGGTGACGAAGCTGATCGGCACATCACAGTAGAGGTTGGCGCCGTCACGCTTGAAGATCGGGTGCGGCTTGACGCGAATCTGTACATACAGATCACCGGGCGGCGCGCCACGGTCGCCGGGTTCGCCCTCGCCGGTGAGGCGGATGCGGTCACCATTGTCCACGCCGGCCGGCACTTCCACCGACAGCGACTTGGTTTCTCGCACCTGCCCTTCGCCATGACAGACCTCGCAGGGGTCCTTGATCACCTGTCCGCTGCCGCGGCAACTGGGGCAGGTTTGTTGCACAGAGAAAAAGCCCTGCTGCATGCGTACCTGGCCGTGGCCGCCACAGGTGGGGCAGACCTCGGGGCTGCTGCCCTTGCGCGCGCCGCTGCCGTCGCAGGCCGTACAGGTGACATGGGTGGGAATCTTGATCTTTACGGTGGTGCCGGCGACGGCCTGCTCCAGCGTCAGGTCGAGGGTGTATTGCAGGTCGGCACCACGGCGCACGCGCGAGCCACCGCCTCCGCCGAAGATGTCGTTGAAAATGTCGCTGAAGGCATCGCCGAAACCACCGCCTCCACCAAAACCGCCGGCGCCAAACCCGCCGTTTTCAAGACCCTCATGGCCGTACTGGTCGTAGGCCGCCCGCTTCTGCGGGTCGGACAACACTTCGAAGGCTTCCTTGGCCTCCTTGAAGCGGGCTTCGTGTTCTTCGCGCTTGTCGTCATCGGCGCGGTCCGGGTGGTACTTCATCGCCAGACGGCGGAAGGCCTTTTTCAGTTCGACCTCGGTAACGCTTCGGCTGACGCCGAGTATCTCGTAGTAATCTCTTTTCGACATGGCTGACTTGCTGATAACGGAATCCGGTCGCGCGGCACCCGGGCCGGCGCATTATACACAGCGGCCAAGAGTTTGCAGACAGGGGCCGCGGGCATTTCGGGACGGTCGGTGTCAACCGCCCTGAAATGCCCTCTTCCGGCTGTCGGGGCCGGAAAAGGAAAATGCGGACGGTCGCTTTCGCAACCGCCCGCATGGACAGGGTATCAGGCGGTGAAGCCCGACATTACTTGTCGTCCTTGACCTCTTCGAACTCGGCGTCGACCACATCGTCGTCAGCCGATCCGGCCTCACCGGCAGCGGCACCTGCACCCGCCGCGCCAGCGGCACCGGCTTCGGCGGAACCGGCGGAGTAGGCCTTCTCGGCCAGCTTGCCGGAGGCTTCGGCCAGTGTCTTGGTCTTGGCTTCAATTTCGTCCTTGTCGGAGCCCTCGACCGCCTTCTTGAGGTCGGCGATGGCGCTTTCGATGGCCTCCTTGTCGGATGCCTCGACCTGGTCGCCCAGATCCTTGAGCGACTTCTCGGCCGCGTGGATCATGGCATCGGCCTGGTTGCGGGCCTCGACCAGTTCACGCACCTTGCGGTCCTCGTCGGCATGGGCCTCGGCGTCGCGCACCATCTTTTCGACTTCCTCGTCGGACAGGCCGCTGTTGGCTTTGATGACGATCTTCTGCTCCTTGCCGGTGGCCTTGTCCTTGGCGGACACATGCAGGATGCCGTTGGCGTCGATATCGAAGCTGACCTCGATCTGCGGTACGCCACGGGGCGCCGGCGGGATGTCGGTCAGATCGAAGCGTCCCAGCGACTTGTTGGCGGAGGCGACTTCACGCTCGCCCTGCAGCACATGCACGGTCACCGCGGTCTGATTGTCCTCTGCCGTCGAGAAGATCTGCGATGCCTTGGTCGGAATCGTGGTGTTCTTCTCGATCAGCTTGGTCATCACGCCGCCCAGGGTTTCGATACCCAGCGACAGCGGGGTGACATCCAGCAGCAGCACGTCCTTGACATCACCGCTGAGCACACCGGCCTGGATGGCGGCACCGGCGGCCACGGCCTCGTCGGGGTTGACGTCCTTGCGCGGATCCTTGCCGAAGAAGTCCTTGACCACTTCCTGCACCTTCGGCATGCGGGTCTGGCCGCCTACCAGGATGACATCGTCGATCTCGGAAACCGAGACGCCGGCATCTTCCAGCGCGGTCTTGACCGGGTCGATGGTGCGGTCGATCAGGTCTTCCACCAGCGACTCCAGTTTGGCGCGGGTGACCTTGATGTTCATGTGCTTGGGACCGGATGCGTCGGCCGTGATGTACGGCAGGTTGACATCGGTCTGAGTGCTGGACGACAGCTCGATCTTGGCCTTTTCAGCAGCCTCCTTGAGGCGCTGCATGGCCAGCGGGTCACCGCGCAGATCCACGCCCTGATCCTTCTTGAATTCGTCGGCCAGGTAGTCGATGAGACGCATGTCGAAATCTTCACCACCGAGGAAGGTGTCGCCGTTGGTAGAGAGCACTTCGAACTGGTGCTCGCCGTCCACTTCGGCCACCTCGATGATGGAGATATCGAAGGTACCGCCGCCGAGATCGTAGACCGCCAGCTTCTTGTCGCCCTTGACCTTGTCCATGCCGTAGGCCAGGGAGGCCGCGGTCGGTTCGTTGATGATGCGCTTGACCTCGAGCCCGGCGATCTTGCCCGCGTCCTTGGTGGCCTGACGCTGGGAATCATTGAAGTAGGCCGGCACGGTGATGACCGCTTCGGTGACTTCCTCGCCCAGATAGGCCTCGGCATCCTTCTTCAGTTTCATCAGCACGCGCGCGGACACTTCCGGCGGCGCCATTTTCTTGCCACGCACCTCGACCCATGCATCGCCATTGTCGGCCTTGATGATCTTGTAGGGTACGAGTTCGATGTCCTTCTGAACTTCCGGCTCGTCGAAACGGCGTCCGATCAGCCGCTTGACAGCATACAGGGTGTTCTCCGGGTTGGTGACCGCCTGGCGCTTCGCCGGCTGGCCGACCAGTACTTCACCGTCGTCGGTAAAGGCGACGACGGAAGGCGTGGTACGATCGCCTTCGGCATTTTCGATGATTTTGGGCGCATCGCCCTCCATGATCGCCACGCATGAGTTGGTGGTGCCCAGGTCGATACCGATAATCTTGCCCATAATGTCTTTCTCCAATTCCTGATGTGTGTTGTGTTGAATTAACCTGTGGCCTAGATAAGGCCGCCCCGGAGCGATTCAAGCGTCCGGGGCGTGAAATCTGTCACTCGGATGACGATTTGGCCTTCGAGACCACGACCATGGCGGGTCGGACCAGCCTGTCGTTGAGCAGATAGCCTTTCTGCATCACCGAAAGCACGGTATTGGGCTCGTGCTCGCTGCTTTCCTGCTGGCTCATCGCCTGGTGATGCTCGGGATTGAACTTCTCGCCGATCGGGTGGATCTCCTCGATGCCGTGCTGCTTGAGGATCTTCTTGAACAGATCCATCGTCATCTGCATGCCTTCGCGGATGGTCTCCAGCGTGGCATTCTCCTGTTCCGAGGCTTGGATGCCCAGTTCCAGGGAGTCGGTGACCGGCAGCAGCGCCTCGACGAAGTTCTTTACCGCATACTTGTGCGCCTGCTCCACTTCGCGCTCGCAGCGCTTGCGGTTGTTCTCGATCTCAGCCTTGAGTCGCAGTATCTGCTCCCAGTATTCCTGTACCTTCTGCTGGGCCTCCTGCAGTTCGGCGGTCAGTTCTTCCGCAGTTCGAGGGGTATCCTTGCCCTCCTCGGCCGGGGCGGATTCGGCGGCTTCCGCGGCCGCCTGTTGCTGTTCGCTCTGATCGTGTTCAGATGCCATTGTGGGTGTTCTCCAGATAGGGTTGACCAATTCTGCAGAACAAGGTGGGGGTCAGTCGGCGCTATTCAAGGCGGAAGAGAGAATTTTTGCAGTCAGGTCCACGGCGGGGATGATGCGGTCGTAGGCGATGCGGGTGGGGCCGATGACACCCAGCACGCCCACCACCTCGTCGCCAATGCGGTAAGGTGCGCCGACCACGCTGCAATCCTCCAGCACATCGTAACCGGATTCACTGCCGATGAAGATCTGAACACCTTCGGCATTGGCGCAGCCCTCGAGGATGCGCAGCAGTTCCCTCTTTTGATCAAATACTTCAAAAAGTTCCTGTAACTTGTTGATATCCTGGAGTTCCGAGAACCGAAGAAGGTTGCTTTCCCCGGCCGTGAGCAGTTCCTCGCGGCCGGTTTCGCCGCACACGCTCCCCATCACTTCGAGGGTGGATTCGAGAATACTCGCGACATCGTCGCGGTGCTGGCGGATCTCCTCGCGCAGGCGGGCCAGCGCCTGGCTGAAATCACTGCCGATCAGATACTGTCCGATCAGGCGCGCCGCCTCGCTGAGTTCCAGTTCCGTGTACTCGCGTTCCACCTGGATCACCCGGTTGTGGACCTGGTCCGAATTGATGACCAGGATCACCAGCACGCGGCGGTCGCTCAGTTTCATGAACTCGAGGTGCCGGACCTCGATCTGCGCCGGCCGGGATACACTGATAACCCCGGCCAGATGCGTCATCTGCGACAGCAGTCCGGTGGCGGTATGCACCAGATCCTGGGTCGTCTTGTCGGGACTGAGTTCGGCGCTCAACGCCTTCATCGCCCCGGCATCCGGCTCGCCGACCTCCAGCAGGCTGTCGATGAAGAAGCGGTAACCGGCGACCGTCGGTACCCGGCCGGCCGAGGTGTGGGGCTGAGCGACCAGCCCCATCTGTTCGAGCCGGGCCATGATGTTGCGCACCGTGGCCGAGCTGACATCCAGCCGCGACAGCCGGAGCAGGGTCTTGGAGCCCACCGGCTGCCCGTCACGGGTATAGGCCTGCACCAGTTCGCGCAGCAGAAGCTGGGCGCGGTCGTCGAGGCTGTAGGAACCGGTCATCGCAGTGCTCCGGGGTTCGGTGCTATCATCCGCCCATTCTAAACGCATAACGAGACCGACAGCCAGCCCATGAGTTCACCCCGCCTGGACCAGGCCTTCGAAACCCTTGGCGTGATCGTCCGTCAGGGCAGCGAACAGCAGTCCGATCAGGTACAGCGCATACTCGGCGCCCTGCAGCGCCATGGCCGCCTGTTGGTGCACCTGCTGGACGGCTGCGACTGCATCGAGGGATACCCGCCGGCATCACTGGACGAGATCGCCGCCCGGGCCGACCTGGCGGTCTCGGTCGGCGGCGATGGCACCCTGCTGGCCGCTGCCCGGGCGCTGGTGGATTCGGCGATTCCCCTGGTCGGCATCAACCTCGGCCGGCTGGGCTTTCTGGCCGATGTCACCCTTGAAGGGCTGGAGCAGCACCTGGACGGCATCTTCGCCGGACGCTACAGCATGGAACAGCGTTTTCTAATCGAGGGCATCATCGAACAGGACGGCCAGAAACCGGTGCGCCAGCTGGCCCTCAACGACATCGTGCTGCACGGTCACGAAAGCATCAGCATGATCGAGTTCGAGGTGTACAGCAACGGCTGCCTGATCAACCGCCAGCGTGCCGACGGCCTGATCGTTTCCACCCCCACCGGTTCCACCGCTTATGCCCTGTCCGGAGGCGGTCCTATCATGCACCCGTCGCTGGAGGCCATCGCGCTGGTGCCGATCTGCCCGCACACGCTCAGCCACCGCCCGATCGCCTTGCCCTCGGACCAGCAGATCGAAATCCGGCTGAGCCAGGCAGACAGCATCGCCCAGGTCAGTTTCGACGGCCAGAACCGCAGCCTGATCGATCAGACACAGCGTATTCGGGTTCGCCGCCATCCTCACCCGGTCACCCTGTTGCATCCGGAGGATTACGACTACTACCATATCCTTCGCGCCAAACTGAACTGGAGCAACCAACCCTGATGCTGGATACCCTCTCGATCCGCCACTTCGCCATCATTGAACAGGCCCAGATCGAATTCGAACCGGGCATGACCGCACTCACCGGCGAAACCGGCGCCGGCAAGTCGATACTGCTCGACGCCATCGGCCTGGTGCTCGGCGACCGCGCCGATGCCGACAGCGTGAAATCCGGTGCCGACAAGGCCGACATCAGCGTCAGCTTCGACATCACCCGCCACCGGCCGGCGCAAGACTGGCTGAGGGAACAAGAGCTGGACCAGAATGGCGACTGCCTGTTGCGGCGCGTGGTCCAGGCCAGCGGCCGCAGCAAGGCCTTTATCAACGGCACACCGGTCACCCTTGCTCAGCTGCGCGAGTTGGGCGAACTGCTGGTGGACCTGCACGGTCAGCACGAACACCAGTCCCTGCAGAAACCGGCCATACAGCGCGCCCTGCTCGACAGCGCCGGCGCGCATCAGTCGCTGCTGGAGCGGGTCGCCCGCGCCCATGAAGACTGGAAACAGGCCCTGCAGCGCCTCGACGCGGCGCGCGACCAGTCCACCGAGAAGCAGCAGCGTATCGATCTGCTGAAGCTCTATGTTCGCGAATTCGACGAGCTCGACCTGAAGCCCGGAGAGGCCGACGAACTGAACAGCGAATACCGCCGCCTGTCCCACGCCGGGCAGATCCTGCAGACCAGCGCCGAACTCATCGATCGGCTCTACGAACAGGAGCCGCGCAACCTGCAGACCGACCTGTCCTGGTGTGTCAATGCGCTGGACGACCTCTGTACCGTGGATCCGGCATTGAAGGGCTGTCAGGAACTGCTCTCCGGCGCGCTGATCCAGGTCGAGGAAGCCGCAACCGAACTGCGCGCTCATGTGGACGGCATCGACCTGGACCCCTCGCGGCTGGACTGGCTCAACCAGCGCCTGAGCCAGATCCAGGGTCTGGCGCGCAAGCACCGGGTGGATGAAGCGGAACTCAGCGATCTGGCCGACCGCCTGCGTGATGAACTGGAACGCCTGACCCTGGACGAAGCGGGTATCGAGGCACTGGAACAGGCAGCCGATGCCGCCGCCACTGTTTACCGCCAGGCCGCCGACACATTGTCGCAACAGCGGCGTGAAACCGCCGATCGGCTGTCACAACAGATCACCGAGGTGATGCAGAGCCTGGGCATGGAAGGGGGGCGTTTCGAGATCGACATCGACAGGCTGGAGGACCCCTCGTCCTGGGGCCGCCACGGCAGCGACCGAATCCGTTTCCTGGTCAGCGCCAACCCGGGTCAACCGCCCCGGCCACTGAACAAGGTCGCCTCCGGCGGGGAGCTGTCACGCATCAGCCTTGCCATACAGGTCATCCTCAGCCGGTCGAGCACGATACCGACCCTGATCTTTGACGAAGTGGACAGTGGCATCGGCGGCGGCATCGCCGAGATCGTCGGCCGTCTGCTGCGGCAACTGGGCGAGCAACGCCAGGTACTCTGTGTCACCCACCTGCCCCAGGTGGCTGCCCAGGCCCACCAGCATTACCGGGTGAGCAAGGACAAGGGCGAAGCCGGCACCCGCACCCGCTTGCAGCGCCTGCAGCCGCATGCCCGGGTCGAAGAGATCGCACGCATGCTGGGGGGGATCGAGATCAGCGAGCAGAGCCTCGCCCATGCGCGGGAGATGATCGACTCCGCCGGAGGCGACAACGCGCGCCCGGCAAAGCGCGCCTGAAGGGCGTTCAGTCGCGCCCCTCGGCGTCCCCCTCATCGTCGAAATGCCCGTAGAGAATCATCGTGTGTTCGGTGATGGTGAAACCGTGCTCGCGGGCGATCTCCTTCTGCCGCTGCTCGATGATCTCGTCATAGAACTCGACCACGCGGCCGGTGCGGATGTCCACCAGGTGATCGTGGTGCTCGCCATCGTTCAGCTCGAATACCGCATGACCGCCGTCAAAATGATGCCGCGTGACCAGACCGGCCGCCTCGAACTGGGTCAACACACGGTACACCGTTGCCAACGCGATGTCCTCGCCGGCATCGAGCAGCATCTTGTAGATATCCTCGGCCTTGAGGTGCCGGTCCGGGCTGTTGGCCAGCAGGTCGAGGATCTTCATTCGGGGCAGCGTGACCTTGAGGCCCGCCTTTTTCAGATCGGATGATTCCATCGGTTCTCGGTGGGGTTGGGCGATCGGCAGATGTGCATTGCCGTGTCAGCCGGCAGGGCTTATCATTGCCGGCCTCACCCGAATGTTTCAGGCTGACCCGCCCATGCGCTACCGATCGCTGATTTTCGCAACGCTGCTGATTGTACCACTGCCCGGCTGTGTATATCGAATGGATGTGCCTCAGGGCAATGCCGTCGAAACCGCCAGGCTGGAACAGATTCGCATCGGCATGACCCGCAAGCAAGTGCGTTTCCTGATCGGCGAAGCCGCAATCCAGGATCCCTGGCACCCCGATGTGGACGACTACATCCACTACCTCTACAACGGTAAGTCCGGCAGGACAGAGAAACGCCACATGCGTCTGCGTTACAAGGACGACCGCCTGGTCTCCATCGAAGGCAGCCTCACCGAAGACGCGGTCAGCAACTGAACGCCTATGCGGCATGCTTGCCGTCCTCTACTCCTTTCGCCTGTGCTGCGAACGGAATGTGAACTATTTCTGCTTACAGGTTTTCTTTCTCTTCCTATACTCGATGACAGGGCATGGGAACAGAGCCGTACCTCGTGCCCGAGCGTATCAATACGGCTTTTGACGGAGGAAATCATGAAGTCTCACCTGCATTTGAGTATGGTACTGATCGGAAGCCTGGGAATCGGCCTTCTCGCCGGTTGCGGCGGCGGCAATCCGGATACCGATGAAAGCGACATCACCACCTATACCGGGGCCGCGTCGGTAGGCGATATGGCCCAGTTCACGGTCAGCGGCAACGCCCTCAACTACTCACTCTCCGGCGTCCGCTTCGGCACTGCCAGCGGAAATCTCTCCATCGCCCAGATCGGTGGCCTTACCGATTTCTACCAGGCAACCGGGGGCTCACAGGTACTGGGGATGATGCTCTCAGACAATCTGGGTATCGCCATACTGCCCAATGTACCGGATCTGCAAAACCCCTTGAATACGGTCAATGCTTTCGTGACCGGTCTCGCCAACGCCTCGAATGTCGAAGCCGACATCAAAGGCAAGGACTTTCTTTATGTCAGTTACCGCACCGGTCCGGATGCCTTCGTGCTGCGCATCAATTCAGATAACAGCTTCAAGGCTCAACGGGTAACGGATTATGTTAACGACCTGAACACCGCCCCCAACTCCACACTGAACGGTGATCTGGGCACCACAAATGTCGAAACCGGTTGTTGGCGAGCCAGCGCATACGGCACCTACCTGAATGCGGTGTCTTCCTCAGTGGACTTAAACATTGCGACTGCTGTGAACAACGGCAGTTGTGCCAACTTTGATTTCGTTGCCGCCGGGTATGACAGCAACCCCACTTCGACCCTAATAACGAGTGGCTATTACCGCTTCATGATCAAGCTTGGCGTCAGCCGGACTGGGCTGGTGGTGGATTACGCCGACGGTTCGGGTTTCGGGGTAGGCCTTGAAACCACGCTGGAGTCACCCTCAGCGGTGACGGCTACCCCCGCCACAGATCAGACTTATTCAGTTTTCGCGGCACCCAATGTCACCAGCATCAATTTGGCTACACTGTTCAACACAACTACGGGTGATTCCCCCTTCTACGAGGTCGTATTGAAGACGAATGATGCCGTTGAAATGACTCCGATGAACTGCAATTATGGCAATCCGACCAATTGCTCGACCACTGGGCAGACCACCATCGGCAACATGGATGCCCTCTACGACACCTTCTGCTACGAGGATTCCTCCAATCCTGGAAGTTACCTTCAAGCACCGTTGCCAGGGATGACCTGTGTCTTCCAGGGCGCTTTAAGCAACCCCTCAAAAATCTACAACGCCCTGATCGATGACCAGGACGGTTACTTCCTGGCTGCCAGCCTACTGGCACCGGAGTTCATCATGGGTTCGAAATAGCAATCAGGCGAGGAAAAGCCCGGTCGGTTCCGACCGGGCTGTCTCATTTTGAAGCGTATTCTGTACTCGCTCGGCGCATCAGTTTTCCGCACTTCCGCCGCCCTTCTTCATCTTCTTGCCCTCGGCGGCGCGGCGCTTGCGCACTTCTTTGGGATCGGCAATCAGCGGGCGCAGGATCTCGATACGGTCACCCGGCTGGAGTTGCTGGCCCGGACGCACGACCTTGCCCCAGATCGCCAGATCCGCGTGTGCCTTGTCCAGATCCGGGAAGTGGCGCTCGATATCGCTTTGCATTACTGCCTCACGCGGTTCGGTGCCCGGCTCAACCTCCAATTCGAGGATCAACTGTTTGCGCGGCGTGGCATAGGCGATTTCTATGGGTATGCGCTCTTCGCTCACGGTGTCGCCTCGCGGTAAAGCCTGTGAGCACGCTGGCAGAAGGCATCGACCAGGGAATTGGCAATTTGTGTGAAGATCGGCCCGATCAGCATGCTCATCAGCCCGCTGGAGAATTCGAACTCCAGATCGAGCTCGATCTTGCAGCCTTTGCCTCCGGCCATTGGGGTCAGTGTCCAGTCGCCTTCCAGCTTGCGAAACGGGCCATCCACCAACTCCATGTGCACGCCACGGCCCGGCAACAGGCGGTTCTGTGTGGTAAAGCTGTGATTGAGCCGGCCTTTCTTCATGTGGACCGAAGCCTTCAGGTCATTGCCCTGCTGTTCGAGGATACTCGCATCGGAACACCAGGGCAGAAACTCCGGGTAGCGCTCGATATCGGTCACCACCTCGTACATCTGCTCGGTGCTGTACGGCATCAGGGCACTGCGGTGAATCGTGGTCATGAGAGGTCGAGGATTCCAAGAGTGGTCAGAAAGACGACCAGCAACAGGGCGGGCACGATATAGCGGATGGCGAAATTCCACACTTCGAAGAGTTTTCGGCTGCGCAGGGCAAGGGCGTTGTGAGTCACTGCACGCGGCAGCTTCCATCCAACGAACAAGGCCAGCAGCAGAGCCGCCAGCGGCTGCAACACCTGGCTGGCCAGGTAGACGATGATGTCGTTGAAACCGGCATTGTTGACCAGGCGGTGGGCTTCATTGGCGTAGTACACCGCCAGGGTGATGCCTTCCTCCGGCCACAGGCTGTAGGAAAAGATACTGCCCAGGCCCACCAGCCAGACGATGATGCCGAGCTGGGTGGCGGCACGCAGACGGTTGTCACCATAGCGCGCGCAGAAGCAACTGATCAGGGACTCCATCAGCGCAACTGCCGTGGTGATGGCGGCCAGGGCGAGAAACAGGTAAAACAACGCACCGAAAATATGCCCCATGGGCATGGAGCCAAAGACTACCGGCAGCACGCGGAAAGCCAGTTCATCGTCCAGCACCGGCTCCATGTCCACTGAGAAGACCAGCGCGTTGATGGCCAGCCCGGTGACGATGGAAAACAGCAGGTCGATCAAAATCACCAGAAAGGAGGCATAGCCGATGGAGACGGTTTCATCGGCATAGCTGCCGTAGATGACCATCACCCCAAGGCCCAGCAGCAGCGTGAAAAAGGCCCGTTCCAGAGCCAGCAGCGGGGTACCGGAATCAACGCGCGACAGATCCGGATAGAGGATGTAGCTGATACTTTCGTTCATGCCCTGGGACAGTGCGCCGTAGAGCACGCCGACCACCAGCAACAGTGTCATCAGCGGCACCAGCAGGCGCATAATCGCTTCCAGGCCCTGTTTCAGGGGTCGCGCGGAGATCATCACCAGCAACACGATGAACAATGTGTGCCACAGCATCATGGCCTCGGTATCGGAGCGGAAGGCGCGAAACAACGCATTGGCGCCATCCAGGGTCGCGCCCTCGTAGATACCGAAGGCCGTCTTGAATACATAGGACAGGGACCAGCCGGAGACCACGCTGTAGGACGCCAGCAACAGCAATGCGGCGAGCAGTGACATCCAGCCGACCAGTTTCCAGAAGACCGACGCGCCCTGCTCCTTCGCCTGCCGGTCCAGCGCATCGACCACATTGCCCCGCGCCAGACGGCCAAGCAGGAATTCGCTCATCAGCAGCGGCAGGCCCAGAAGAAACAGGAACACGGCATACATGGCAATGAAGGCCCCGCCGCCGTTTTCCGCCGCCATGACCGGAAAGGTGAGGAAATCCTTGAGGCTGAGGGTGGCGCCTGCGGAGACAACGACCAGACTGGTCTGGCTGCTCCAGCGGAAGCCACTCTTTTCGGTGTTTTCAGCCATGATTGCCCGGTCAATACTCCACGAGGGGGTCGGCCATTATCGTTCAGGCTCCGGGGGGAGTAAAGTCACATCCGGGCTTACAACTGATAGGCCAGCAGCAGAACCAGCCCTTCGAGAATCTCTCGCAGTATGCCCGCGCCACGCGGGTGATGGGGATGACATTCGATACGCCAGCGCTCGAACCACTCGGTCAGCCAGCGCAATTCATCAGGGCTGTAGAAGACGCTCATGACCTCGAAATTGAGGAACAGGCTGCGGATATCGAGATTGGCGGAACCGCACAGCGCCACATCTTCGTCGAAGATCATCAGCTTGGCATGCACCATCAGTTCCGGCAGCAGCCAGATGCGCACCCCCGCGTCGTGCAGTTCACGCAGGTAGCGATCACGGGCGATATCGGCAATGCGGTGGTCGCAGCGCTCGGGCAGCAGCAGTTCCACCCGCACGCCGCGCAGGGCCGCCAGCTTCAAGGCCTGCTGCAAGCCGTCATCAGGGATAAAATAGGGGGTGACGATCCGTATGCGTTCCCTGGCGTTGTAACAGGCGCTGAGCAGCGCGGCATGGATCGGGTCATCGGCCACATCCGGGCCCGAAGGCAAGACCTGTACCCGGCCCTGATCATCATCCGAGGAAGGCGGCACCGGCACCCGGATCAGCGCATCGGTTTCGCAGGCGAAATGCCAGTCCGACTCGAACACCGACTGGTAGACGGATACCGCCCCGCCACTCTGGCTGAAACTGAGGTCGATCCAGCCGGTTTCCGTTTCCGGCTTGAGGTACTCGTCGGCTAGGTTGCGGCCGCCGCTCCACACCCATTGCTTGTCAACGATCACGATCTTGCGGTGGTCACGCAGGTTGTGGCGGCTGCGCAACGGGCTGGCGATGACCGGCATGAAGCGGGCCACTTGCCCGCCGGCCCGGGTCAGCCCGCGCAAACGCCGACGGGTGAGTTCGAAGGATCCCACATCGTCCACCAGCAGCCGCACGGTGACGCCTTCGCGGGCCTTGCGCTCAAGCAACTCGATGATTCGGGTTCCCAGATCATCGGGTCGAAGAATGAAGACTTCGATATCAATGCTGACCGCAGCCTGTTCGAGGCGCGCCCAAAGATCCTGATGGGCGGCTTCCGCGTCCCGGTGAAAGTGCACATCATTGCCGGTACTGGAGCTGGGGATACCCAGGGATACCAGCAGGTAGTGCAACTCGTGATCGTAGCTGCAGGAAGGGTTGGGCATCTCGATCCGCGTGATGCGGCGGATCTTCGATTGCAGCTTGCGTTCGCCAATCAGCAGATACAGAGGAATGCCGATGAACGGTACGAAGATGATGGTCAGCACCCACCCCAGGGTGGCTGCCGGCACCCGGCGACTGCGCAGGATCTGCGCCACCAGCAACACGGCCAGCAGCACCATCAGTGCGGTACCGAGCTGGATCAGCAGCGGCCACAGCAATCCCAGGTGGACAGTACCGATGTTCAGCGACGACAGGTCCATGGACGGAACGCCCGTTTGACCGGCAAAGCGGCGTGGCAGGAACGGCTCAGCCGTCGTCCTGCCCGCCCTCGACCTCGGCGATCACCGCATCCACCTCTTCACCGGAGATGACTTCCTTCTCCAGCAGGTGCCGCGACAAGGCATCGAGCACGGCGCGGCGGTGGGTGAGGATGTCGGTGACGCGTTTGTGTTGTTCTTCGACGATTTCGCGGACCTCGGCATCGATTGCCTCGGCCGTTTGCTCACTGTAGTTGCGTTCCTCCGTGACCCCCTGCCCTTCAAGGAACTGCAATTGCTGGCGCCGCCCCCAGGTCAGTGGTCCCAGACGGCGGCTCATGCCGAGCTGGGTGATCATGCCACGGGCGATTTCGGTGGCTCGCTCCAGATCGTTGGCGGCACCGCTGGAGATGCTGCCGAGCCCCAGTTCCTCGGCAACCCGCCCGCCCAGCAGGATGGCGATCTGATCCTTCAGTTCTTCCTCGGTGGACAGAAACTTCTCCTGCACCGGCAGTTGCAGGGTATAGCCCAGGGCCGCCACGCCCCTCGGAATGATCGAGACCTTGTGCACCGGTTCGGCCGTCGGTACGGTCTTCGCCACCAGGGTATGCCCCGATTCGTGGATCGCCACCCGGCGCTTTTCCTCCTCTCCCAGGGCACGCGATTTCTTCTCCGGCCCGGCAATGACGCGGTCGATGGCCTGCTCGAAATCCTCCATGGTCACCACTTCCCGCTGGTGCCGCAAGGCCATGATCGCCGCCTCGTTGGCAATATTGGCCAGATCCGCACCCACCATCCCGGGTGTACGCAACGCCACCACATGCAGATCCACATCCTCCGCCAGGTGCATGCGGCGGGTATGGAGTTTCAGAATCGCCTCACGGGCTTCCAGATCCGGCTTGTCGACGACGATCTGACGGTCGAAGCGGCCCGGTCTCAGCAACGCCTTGTCGAGAATCTCGGGGCGGTTGGTGGCACCCATGACGACCACGCCGCTGGAGGGATCGAAACCGTCCATCTCGGTCAGAAGCTGGTTGAGGGTCTGTTCACGCTCGTCATGTCCGCCCATCACCATTGGGCCACCTCGCTGACGGCCAATGGCGTCCAGCTCGTCGATGAAAATGATGCAGGGCGCCTTCTGCCGTGCCTGCTCGAACAGGTCGCGTACCCGTGCCGCGCCGACGCCGACGAACATTTCAATGAACTCGGAACCGGAGATGTTGAAGAACGGCACCCCGGCTTCCCCCGCCACCGCGCGCGCCAGCAGGGTCTTGCCGGTTCCGGGCGGCCCCACCAGCAGCACGCCCTTGGGCATGTGAGCGCCGATCTTCTGAATGCGGGTCGGATCCTTGAGGAAATCGATGACCTCCTTCAGCTCCTGCTTGGCCTCGTCCTGGCCGGCGACATCGTCGAAGGTCTCCTTGACATCACCCTCGGCATAGATGTGCACCTTGTTGCCGATATTGAGAAAGCCGGCCCCCGGCCCTCCACCGCCCATGCGCTTCATCACCCAGCCCCAGATCAGGAACAGCAGTCCGAAAGGCAGCACCCAGTTGAAAATGAAATTGGAAAGCCAGTCACTGCCCGGCGGTTTCACCGCCACCTTTACCTTGTGCTCCTCGAGCAGGCGGCTGAGCTCGGAATCCTTGAGCGGAACGGTGATGATCCGCACCGGCTTGCCGCTGCGTGGGTCCGTCTCCTTCAGGGTGCCGAGGATGAATTTGTCGGTGACATAGACCTCGCTGACCTGGTCCGTATTCAGCTTGTCGAGAAATTCGCTCCAGGCCAGGTGCTGGGGATTGTTCTCGGCCATGCCACGCCAGACATACAGCGAGATCAGGATGAACAGGATGTACAGGAACAGGTTGAAATCCGGCCTCTGCCAAAGGCTGCGCGGCGCTTCCGGCGGCTTGTTGATCTCGAGTTGGGGTTCACTTTTCTTGTTGAGACCGAAATCATTCTTGCTCATTTTTCCGTTCCTCGGCGAGGGGTTCATGTCATGGTCTCCTGAGTGGGTGCAGGTGCGGAGTTTTCAAGGCTTGATTTACCGGCCCAGCCCGCTCATATTGTCCGCGGAAGCCCCCGGTTCACATGGGCTTTCCGTCATACTACCCGAGGACCCATGCCATGTCAGAACAGAAACCCGTCATCATTGCCGCCATCGACCTGAAACCCCACCGCATGGAGGACATTTCCCTGCAGGCCGGCGCGCTCGCCGACGCACTGGGCATGGATGTGCGCATCATCCATGTCATCGACGAAGCCGAATTCGTGTTGCCGTTGACCAACGACATGGGGCTGGGCACCATCGAACTGGACGCCCTGGAGGAACTGCAGAAGGCCGCCGTGGAATCGGCCCGCAAGGAGATCACCGAACGACTGCCCGGCGTCGATGAACAGCTGATCGAGGTCTTCGTGGATATCCCCACCGAAGGCATCAAGCGCCGTGCCGAGGAGTTGGGCGCTGAAATCATCGTCCTGGGACAACCGCGGCATGTATTCGGCTCGGTCAGCAAACACCTGACCAAGCACGCACCCTGCGACCTCTACATCTGCCGTACCGAGGTTGAAGAAGACTGAGGGTCAGGCACCCAACCGGTCGGCCAGCTCATCCATCGTTCGCGCCAGGGCAAAATCGCGTTTGCTGATGCCATCGGCCTCATGGGTACTCAGGTACACCACCACCGTGCGATAGGCGTTGCACCATTCGGGGTGATGGTTCTGTTTCTCGATTTCAAGAGCCGCCTGGGTCATGAAACCGAAAGCCTGCACGAAATCGGTGAAGTGGTATTCACGGTACAGCTTGCCTTCCACCCGTGACCAGCCGGGTGATGCACTCAGAAACGCCTCGATTTCAGGTTCACCTGCCCTTTCAATACTCATGCTAACGCCCTCTCGACTGTCTCTCTGGGTCATGCTACCACGGAACAGTTGACATCACGGCCTTGAGCCATGAAAAACAGCGTGCAGAAGATCTGTCCGGGCCTGTTGATGGCGGAGGGCGAGGGATGGACGCGGCGCTTCCCTGCGCCGCGCCCTGCGGGCTCGCTGCGCTCATTCCGCATCGCTCCCGGCGATGCGGTCGAACCCCGGGGTTCGACTCCCTCGCGAATCACCGATTGCGGAAACGAAAAGGCCCAGACAGTCGATCTGTCCGGGCCTGTTGATGGCGGAGGGCGAGGGATGGACGCGGCGCTTCCCTGCGCCGCGCCCTGCGGGCTCGCTGCGCTCATTCCGCATCGCTCCCGGCGATGCGGTCGAACCCCGGGGTTCG